>PXTR01000013.1 GCA_003023245.1 Bacteroidetes bacterium QS_8_68_15
ATCCGCCCCAGGAGCACTTGCCCCTCGCGGGCGGCGCCGCATCAAGTGCGGGATGACACGCTGGTTTGATTGGTTTTCGCCATACCTCACAACTTGGGTGACGTAGTGCTCGATGAGGCGCCGCCCGATGCGCACGACGACGAGGGGGGCGACGGCGATGGCAACGGTCAGCACGCCCTCACGCACCATCGGCGTGGACCAGCTCAGATCGGAACGCGTGGCGGTTTGAGGCTGCACGTGGAAAGTGGAAGGTTGAAGGTTCGCTTCCGCGAGGCGAGAGTGTCAACCGGAGAACCTTCAACCGTCAACCTGAAACTGTCAACCCGGAAGCTCGCCTCGCACCACTTCCGACGGAAACGTGAGCTGCGTGACGCGGCGGCGGCGCACGCGGCGGAAGCCGGCTTTCCCGAAAAACGGGGCCACGTGTACGCCGCGACATCCGCCCAGCAGCGGCGGCCACAGACGGTAAAGTCCTTCCCAGCCGCGCTCGTACCACGCTTGCGGCTCGGTCATCGTCACCAGCACGAGGCGCCCGCCGGGACGCAGGACGCGCGCGCACTCTCGCAGCAACGGCGTGAAATCGTTCGTGGGAAACAGGTCGAAGACGTAGCTGGAAAAGACGAGGTCGAACGCGCCGTCGGCGAAGGGCAGGTCGTAGGCGTCGCCGCGCTGGAGGCGCCAGCGGCCGGAGGGCGCGGCGGCGGTGCGCTCGGCGCGGCGGCGGGCGCGGCGCAGCATGGCGGGCGTCACGTCGATGCCTTCGGTGACGCCGCCGGGGTTGCGGCGCAGCAGCTGCCGGAACGACAGCCCGGTGCCGACGCCGATCTCCAGCACGCGCTCGCCACTCTCGACGGCAGCCCATTCGATGCCCAGGCGGCGCGCCTTGCGTTCGACCAGGAGCGCCAGCAGGTCGTGTGTCGGCGCGATCCAGGTGTAGGCACGCGGTACGTCAGCCTTCGGCAGGCGGGCGGGGAGCACGGTGCGGGCGTGGGGGAGCGGGGGCTTGGGAGAGCGGGAGAGGAGAAACGGAGGCAGCGAGGCGCGCGTTCTGTTGGAGGACTTGCAGGTTGCTACGTGCATTTCGAGGAAGCACACTGTGGTTTTGCTCGGCGAAGTCTGCCTACCGGCAATTGCTACTGCCAGCCCCCACGCTCCCTTTCCCCCGCTCTCCCGCGCCCAAAAAGCGGAACCTCTCGGCGCGTGGGTCTTTCGCAGAGCGTAGCGCCTCTCGCATCGTCTGCCCGCGCCATTCGTCATGGCCGACTCGTCTTTCTCGACGCTCAAAGCGCGCCTCTCCACCGACCGCCCCGTCTCCGACCGCGTGCTCTTCGGCCTCGCGCTGCTGGGGGCGCTCGTGGCGGTGCACCTGCTCATTCAGCAGGGGCGCGGCTTCGACCGGGGCTGCCTGGGCTTCTCCGAGCCGGCCGCTGCGCAGCAGGCCGGCACGTTCAACTGCGAGATGGTCACGCAGAGCGGCGCGGGCACGCTCCTGGGGGTCTCGAACGCGTGGTGGGGAATCGGCTTCTATCTGGCCGTGGCGGGACTGAGCACCGGAGCGGCCTTCGCCGCGCGCGTCGCGCTCCTCACCGGCGGCCTCGCGTACTCGGCGTACCTGACGTACCATCAGTTCGCCGGCCTCGGGGCGCTCTGCGCACTCTGCCTCACCTCAGCGGCGATTGCGCTGACGCTCTTTCTCGTGCAGGCGGTCGCGCTGGCGCGTCCTGCGCCGTCATCGTCGGCGACCGCCGCTCCCTCTTTTGCCGATTCTTCCCCCGAGCCCGTTTCCGCCATGACTGATTCTTCCATGACCGCTTCTTCTTCGCGCCGCCCCGCGCTCTGGGCCGGGGCCGCCCTCGCGCTGCTCGTCCTCGTCGGGGCCGACGTGGCGTACTTCTCCAGCCTCGAACCCGCCGACGCCGACCAGCCGGTCGCCTCGGCAGAGACGGGCGCGCCCGCGACGGCTCCGCAAGCGCCCTCTTCTTCCTCCGAGGGCGCTCCCGCCGATCAGCAGCAGCAGCAGCAGAAGAAGCAGACGCCTGCGAAAAGCACGTCTGCCGCGCCCTCCCCGTCGGCGGCGGCGGCCGACACGACTCCGGCCGGATGGTCAGCTTCGGCGACCCGGTCTTCGGAGCTTCCGACGCGCCGGTGACGGTCGTGGAGTTTTTCGACCCGAACTGCCCGCACTGCAAGACCTTCGATGACACGATGAACAACCTGACCGACCAGTTTGGCGACCGGGCGCGCTTCGTCTACAAGCCGATCCCGCTCTGGAGCCGCTCGATCAACCAGGTCGCCGCGCTGCACGCCGCCGTGGAGCAGGGCCACTTCAAGGATATGCTCGACGCGCAGTTCGCCCGCCAGCAGCGCGGCGGCCTCACCGACGATCAGCTCGCCTCCATCGCGCGCGAGATTGGGATGAACCCCGACCCGATGCTCGCGCAAATCCAGCAGGGCGCCTACCAGCAGCAGATCCAGCGCGACCGTGAACTGGCGCAGGCCGCCGGCGTGCAAGGCACCCCTGCCGTCTCGATCAACGGCCGCCTCGTCGCGCGCCGCGCCAAGACGGCGCCGTGCCTCGAAGCGATGATCCAGCGCGAACTGGAGAATTCGTAATTTCGTGGGTCGTTGGTTGGGGTTCGTTTTCGCCCGACGTGCGCGCTGCCGACGAACCCACACCCCCGCGCTGTGAGCGCGAGCGAAGGGCCGAAGGTCATGCCCTCGCGGTACAAGTAGTTTCAGACTGCACCCCCGAACCCCCACACCCAACCCGATGCCCGCTCCGGTGCGGTGGAGGCGGCGCAGAGTGGCCACCCGGGGATGCCGATGGGCATGGCGCCGGCGGCCTACGTGCTCTGGCGGAAGCACCTGCGCCACAATCCGGCCAATCCCGAATGGCCGAATCGCGACCGCTTCGTGCTCTCGGCCGGGCACGGGTCGATGCTGCTCTACGCTCTGCTGCATCTGAGCGGATACGACCTGCCGCTGGAGGAGCTGGAACACTTCCGCCAGTGGGAGTCCGTCACGCCGGGGCACCCGGAGCACTTCCTCACGCCCGGCGTCGAAACCACCACCGGGCCGCTCGGGCAGGGCTTCGCCAACGGCGTCGGCATGGCGATGGCCGAACGCATCCTGCGCGCAGCGTTTTCGACAGACGACCTTCCCGTCGTCGACCACCACACCTACGCCATCTGCTCCGACGGCGACCTGATGGAGGGCATCTCCCACGAGGCCGCCTCGCTGGCCGGGCACCTGGGGCTGGGCCACATCGTCTACCTCTACGATGACAACGACGCCACCATCGACGGCGACATCGACCTCGCTTTTTCCGAAGACGTGCCGCAGCGCTTCGACGCCTACGGCTGGCACACCGCCACGGTCGACGACGCGCGCGACCTCGACGCCCTCGACGCGGCCATCACCGAGGCGAAAGACGAAACCGATCGCCCCTCGCTCATCAGCGTGCGCTCCGAAATCGGCTACGGCCACCCCGAGCTGACCGGCGACCCGTCTACGCACTCCGACCCCTTCGGAGAAGAGGCGGTCGCCGCGATCAAAGCGCGCTTTGGCTTCCCGACCGAGGAGTCTTTTCACGTGCCCGAGGAGGTCAGCGACCACATGGGCGAAGCTGTCGAGGTGGGCCGTGAGCAGGAGGCGGAATGGGACGATCTGAAGGAGCGCTACGCCGAGGCGCACCCCGAGGCGGCTGCCGAGCTGGACCGCTGGCTGGGCCGCGAGCTGCCGGAGGATCTCGCCGAGGCGTTCCCGACCTTCGAAGCGGGGGAGAAAATGGCCACGCGCAAGGCCAGCGGCGCCGTGCTCGACGACCTCGCACCGAAGGTGGGCTTCCTGATCGGCGGCTCGGCGGACCTGACCCCCTCCAACAAGACCAGCGTGGAGGGCCGCGAGGACTTTCACCGCAACAATCCGGGCGGCCAGTACCTGCGCTTCGGCGTGCGCGAGCACGCCATGGCCGGCACGATGAACGGCATGGCCCTCCACGGCGGCCTCCGTCCCTACGGGGGCACGTTCCTGATCTTCTCCGACTACCTGCGCCCGAGCCTGCGCCTCTCCGCGCTGATGGGGCAGCCGGTAACGTACGTCTTCACCCACGACTCGATTGGCCTCGGGGAGGACGGCCCCACCCACCAGCCCGTCGAGCACCTGATGGCCCTGCGCGCCATCCCGAATCTGACGCTCATTCGCCCCGCCGACGCGAACGAAGTGCCCTTCGCATGGCAGGCCGCGCTCGAAAACACCGACGGCCCCACCGCCTTCGCGCTCACCCGCCAGGGTGTGCCCACCCTCGACCGCTCGAACGGCGCACTGGCTGACGCGGACGGCCTTCTGCGCGGCGCGTACGTCCTTTCCGAAGAAGAGGGGAGCGACGGCCCCGACCTCATTCTGATCGGCACCGGGAGCGAGGTGCAGCACGCGCTGGGGGCGGCTGAGACGCTGCGCGACGAGGACGGGCTGGCGGTGCGCGTCGTCTCGATGCCGTCGTGGGCGCTCTTCGAGGAGCAGTCCGAGGATTACCGGCGCGCGGTGCTGCCGCCGGACTGCCGCACGCGCGTCGCTGTGGAAGCGGGCGTGACGCAGGGCTGGGCGCGCTACGTCGGGTCGGAGGGGCGCGCGGTGGGCCTCGACCGCTTCGGAGCCAGCGCGCCGGGCGCGACGAACATGGA
>PXTR01000014.1:0-547 GCA_003023245.1 Bacteroidetes bacterium QS_8_68_15
AGCGCGCGTCGATGGGCTGGAAGGTGCGGTGCACGAAGCCGTCGAGCCGCTCGGCGTCGCGTTTGGGGTCGTAGCGGCGCACGAAGCGGGCGGGCCGCCCGAACTGGTCGCGGAAGTGGCCGCCTCGAGCGCCAGCTACGACCTGCACGCCAAGAAGAACGTCTACCGCCGCCACGGCGTGGCCGAATACCTCGTCTGGCGCACGCACGACGAACGCCTCGACTGGTTCGTCCTCGAGGACGGCGCCTACCTCCGCCTCGAACCGGGCGCGGACGGCGTGCTGCAGAGCCGCGTCTTCCCCGGCCTGCACCTCGACACCGAAGCGCTCCTTTCGGGCGACCTCTCCGCCGTACTCGACGCCGCCCGCACCGGCACACAAACCGATGCGCACGACACGTTCGCCCAGAAGCTCAAAGACGCACGCAGCGGCGAAGAGTGAGTCGTGGAAAGCGGATTGCTCTTCCCCGGGCACGATGCATCGTGCCCCTACTACATTCTGCGTGGCGAACGAAGCGACTCTCGCACGCCCCCCCCCCCGTTTCTCAAC
>PXTR01000014.1:664-14490 GCA_003023245.1 Bacteroidetes bacterium QS_8_68_15
GGCGGCCCGCCCGCTTCGTGCGCCGCTACGACCCCAAACGCGACGCCGAGCGGCTCGACGGCTTCGTGCACCGCACCTTCCAGCCCATCGACGCGCGCTGGCTGGTGAAGAACCTCTCCGCCGCGCTTCGCCGCTACGGCTCGATGCAACGCCTCTTCGCGCGCCACCTTGCGCCGCAAGACGACCACGTGGGGCCGGCCATTCAAGGCTTCAGCGAAACGATTCTCGGGATCGACCCTGACACGCCGGCGCGTCTGCGCAAACACCTGGCGCGCCCCGAAGCCGGCAGCGCCTGCAAGCGGCTGGCGATGTACCTGCGCTGGATGGTGCGCGGCGGCGGGCCGGTGGACTTCGGCCTCTGGCGGCGCATCCGGCCCGCGCAGCTGCTGGTGCCGCTCGACACGCACAGCGGGCGCACCGCGCGGCGCCTCGGCCTCATCCGCGGGCGCAAGTCCAACGACTGGAAAGCCGCGCTCCAGCTCACGCGGCGCTGCCGGCCATTCTGCCCGCGCGACCCGGCCCGCTACGACTTCGCGCTCTTCGGGGCGGGCGTCTCGGGGGCGTCCGTGGCGGAGCGCTTTTCGCTCGCGGACGCCTCTCCTGCCGGCTGACCTCCGCGCCGGGGTTCCACCCGCACGCTCCGGTCGGCCGTCTGCTGAACGCCGGCGGGAAGCGCGCGGTACTCGCGCTGGTGATACAGCAGCGGGTCGGCAGCGGGCACGCCCTTCGGATCTGTTTCGAGCGCGGCGTCGTCGGCGCCGGTCACGCGGCCGACGACGATGTCGGAGTCGCCGGCGCGGTGACGCGCGTGCAGGCGACAGCGTAGCACGGCCCGCACGTCCGCCAGGACGGGCAGGTTCGTTTCGTCGTCGGCGCGCCACTCCACGGCCGCGAACTGCTGCTGCGGCGCGGCCCCCGGGTCGGCGAAGCGCGCGGCCAGCTCCGCCTGCTCGCGGTGCAAAAAGTGCACGGCGAAGCGCTCTGCCTCGGCGAGCAAGCGGTACGTGCGCGCTTCCTCCGAGACGTTGAACGACACGAGCGGCGGACGCAGCGACACGCTGGCGAACGACCCGATGGTGATGCCGAATGGGCCGCCCGCTGCGGAACGCGCCGTCACGACGGTCACCGGCGCGGGGACCTGCCGCAAAATGGCCCGCAGCGCCGCTCCGCTGACGTCGGCCGTTTCGCCGGCAGCGTCGTCGTCGGTCGCCGTTTTGCCCGTCGCCGTGCTCATCGGTGCGGCCGTCATTGGTTTCGCAGAATAACAGCGGTGAAACTGCGAGCGCGGCAGGTTTGGTTCGGACGGAGCGCGTGCTCGTGCGCGGCACTGGACACAGCGCGCTGTGTCCCTACGTTTTCTTGCGGGCGTTGCCGTGCGGTCCGACGGTCCGCCGTCCATCGTCGGCCGTCCGCGGTCGCGCCGCAGGCGCTCACGTGAACACGTCTTTGACCTTGCGGAAGAAGGACTTCTGCGGGCCGCCTTTTTCGTCAGGGTTCGGGGCGAAGGCCTCGTCCTCGCGCCAGGCCTCGAGCCGCTCGCGCTGCTCGTCAGTCAGCTCCTGGGGAGTCCAGACGTGCACGCGGATCATCTGGTCGCCCTCGCGGCCGCGGCGCGACACGTCCGGCAGGCCGCGGCCCTTCATGCGCAGGATCTTGCCCGGCTGCGTGCCGGGGTCGATCTGGAGGCGCGCCTGGCCGGAGAGGGTGGGCACCTCCGCCTCGGTGCCCAGCGCCGCGTCGGGGAAGGACAGGTGCAGGTCGTAGTAGATGTCGAGCTCCTCGCGGGCGAAGTGTTCGTGGGCCTTTTCCTTGATCTCGGCCTGCAGGTCGCCGGCGGGGCCGCCGCGCCGTCCGGCGTTGCCCTGGCCGCGGAGCGTCAGGTAGTGCCCTTCCAGCGCGCCCGCCGGCACGGTGACGGTGATGCTCTTCTCCTCCTTGCGCCGCCCTTCGCCGTGGCACTCGGGGCATTCGTTTTCCACCAGGCGGCCGTCGCCCTCGCAGGTGGGGCACGTCTGCACGTTGACCATCTGCCCGAAGACCGACCGTGAGACCTGGCGCACCTCGCCGTTGCCGTCGCAGGTGGAGCACATGATCAGGTCGTCGGCTCCGTTTTCGCCGCCGGTGCCGTCGCAGGCGTCGCACTCGACGAATTTTTTGACCTTGAGGCGCTTTTCGGTGCCCTCGGCGATCTCTTCGAGCGTGAGCGGGAGCGTCACGCGCAGGTCCGATCCCGGCTGGCCGCTCTGCCGCCCGCGCCTGCCGCCTCGGCGCTGCTGTTGTCCGCGCGCCTGGTTGAACATTTCCTCGAAGACCGACCCGCCGCCGCCGCGCCCCCCGCGCTGCTGGCCGAAGATGTCGCCGAAGGCGTCGAAGATGTCTTCCACGTTGCGAAAGCCGGCCTGTCCGCGACCACGCCCGCCGCGACCGCCTGCGGCCCCGTTGTTGACGCCGGCGTGCCCGAAGCGGTCGTAGCGCTGGCGCTGTTCGGCGTCGCCGAGGACCTCGTACGCCTCGGCGGCCTGCTTGAACTTCTTCTCGGCCTCTGGGTCGTCGGGGTTGCGGTCCGGGTGATGCTTCATCGCCTGCTTGCGATAGGCGCTTTGGATCTCGTCTTCGGAGGCGTCCTGCGAGACGCCCAGCACGTCGTAGTAATCGGCGGGCATAGTATCAGTTGAACGTTGGAAAGTGGAAGGTGGAACGTTGTTCGTGAGCCTCCGCCGACCTCATCCAGCAACGCCCTCGCCGAGCGAGACACGAACCAGCGAGCGGACGACCCACGAACAGGGTCACTCGTCAGCAGATTCGCCGGCGTTGCTGCTTTCCTCTTCGGCGGGCGGCTCCGGCTCGGTAGCGACGACGACGCGGCTGTGGCGCAAGACGCGCTCGCCCTCGTCTTCGTCGTCGGCGTCGGTTTCCATGCGGTAGCCGCGGCGGATTTCCGCCAGCACGGTGCCGGGGTCGGTGCCCTCGGGGGCGGGCTGCTGCATCATCGCTTCGTGCTTGTTCTCGTCGAAGGGGTGCCCCTCCGCCGCAATGGGCTCGACGCCCAGCCCCGCGAGGGCGCGCTCAAACTTGTCCTCAACCATCTGCACGCCGTCGTAGAGCGTGTCGCCGCTGCCGCCGTCTTCTTCTTCTTCGGCGTCTTCGGCGGCGGCGAGAGCGCGCTGGAGGTCGTCGAGCACCTCGAGCATGGGGCGCAGCGCAGCGGCCTTCGCCTGCGTGGCGCGGCGGCGCTGCTCCTTGGCGGCGCGGCGGCGCACGTTTTGCAGTTCGGCGGCGGTGCGCAGGAGACGGTTGTTGGTTTCCTCCTGCTCGGCGAGCGCCTCCTCCAGCTCGGTGCGGAGGGCGTCCGCCTCGGTCTGCGGCGCAGCGTCTTCGCTCGCTTCTTCCGAAGCGTTTTCGGTCGCCTCTCCGGACGCTTCTTTAGAACGGTTCTCTTCGGAAGCAACCGCGGCGGGGTTGTCCCCGTCAGCGGCGAGATCCGGCTCGGAGGACGCCTCGTCGGCGGTCGTTTGCTGCTGGTCGTGGTCGGCGTGCGAGTTCGTCAAGGGGCGAAGCAGGTCAGCGAGAAAAGAGTAAAACGTAAGGCGTGATGCGTAATTCGTGAAGCTGCCGGATTGCAGAGGCGCAAAGAAGATTCGCAGGCGGACGTTTTCGGACGGGCTTCCGTCGGTAGAGCAAGGGGGAACGTGAGGCGGGCGATGGTCATCACGCGCTCACGCATCCGCCCGGCTCATCAGGCGGGCCGTGTTTTCCACGAGGGCCATGACGCGCCCGTAGTCCATGCGTGTGGGCCCGAGCACGCCGACGGCGCCGACGGCGTCGCCGCGCCGGAAGTGCGCAGTCACGACCGAGTATTGCTCGACGCGCTCGGCGCCGGCCGCGCGGTGCTCGCTGCCGATGCTCACGAACGGGTCGCCGGGAAGCGCGCTGCCCCCGGTCTTCTCGTCGCCGCCGGAGGCCGCGGCGGCTTGCAGGCGCTCGGCCCAGCGGGGCCCCTCGCGAGGTACGCCCTCGCGGGTCGTGTCGGCGGCCGCCTCGCCCTCGGACAGATCGGCGACCTCTTCGAGCAGACGCACGACGCGGTCTTCGTCCTCGACCATCTCGATGAGGGCGCGCAGGTCGTCGACCTCCTGAAACTCCGGCTGCGCCATCAGGCCCTGCGTGCCGCCGTGGCGCAGGCGTCCTTCCGCCGGTTCGCTGAACAGCAGAGCCGCTTCGTCGCGCATCAGGCGAATCACGCCGGCGGGGTCGCTGCTGCGGTCGCCTGCCAGGTCGCCGGTGCGCTCCTCGAAGGTGCGGCGAATCTCCGCCAGCGTCAGCCCGCCGAGGCGCTCGTTGAGGATCGAGACGATGCGCGCGAGGTCGTGGCGGCGCACCCCAGGAGTACTTCCTCCCGTACGGTCGGGGCGCAGATTCTCCTCGGCCTCGGCTTCGAGCACGAGCGTCTTGACGAGCCCGCCGTTGACGCTGAGCACGAACATCAAGCGTCCCCCCGCCAGCGGCACCAGTTCCAGCCGTTCGAGCACGCTCGTCGAGAGGCGCGGGCTGAGGACCACCCCCAGCAGGTCGGTCAGCCGGCCCAGCAGGCGTGTGCTCTCGCGCAACAGGTCGTCCACGTCGCCGATGCGCTTCGAGAGCACGGCGCGCACGGCCTGCTGCTCCGCCGCCGCGAGGCGGGGCTGCTCCATCAGTTCGTCGACGAAGGCGCGGTAGCCGCGCTCGGTGGGACGCCGCCCGGCCGAGGTGTGCGGCTGATCCAGAAAGCCGCGCCGCTCCAGGTCGCTCATCGTGTTGCGGACGGAGGCGGAGCTGAGGTCGATGCCCGGATGCTCCCGCGCGACGGTGCGCGAGCCGATGGGCCCGGCCGTCTCGATGAAACGCTCGACGACGAAACGCAGAATCGCCTGCTCACGCTCCGTCAGATCGAAGCGGCGCACCTCGCCGCCGCCGCCAGCGCGGGGGTCCGAAGTATTCGCCTCGTCGTGCGTGCTCATAACGATACGCCCTGACCGAAGAGGAAAAGCAGGCTCGGGATGCGTCGCGAAGGCCCGGCACGAACGGCCGTGCGGCGCGCCGAGATAGACGAACGGCACTGGCGGAGGCTATTCCGTCAGCGCCACATACCAAACCGTCCCTGCACGCAGGGAGTTTCGAAACGAGCACGACGCGACGCCCCTCGGAGCCACGTTCAAACGCTCTGCGGGACGTGTTTGCAGAGGCTTGAAACGCTGCGCCCGGCCCACGCGGCGCGAAGGCGTATCTTTGCGCGGCGTGTTGCGTAAAGCCTCTTGCGTAACCTGTATCGCGCGTTGCATATTGTGTAACGGCCGCCTGCCCCTCCCCCGCCCTCCCTGCTTTCCCAGACTCTCGCCATGCGTTTTCTCTCCAACGTCGTTGCCAGCGCCCTCGGCGCGCTCGTCGCCCTCGGCGTGCTCGGCATGCTCAGCTTTCTCATTATCCTCGCGCTGGCCGCCTCGACGGACAGCGAGCCCTCGGTACCCGGTGACGCGGTCCTGGAGGTGCGTCTCGACGGCCCCGTTCCCGAAAACGACAGCGACGACCCGCTCGCCGAGCTCCTCGACGGCGGAAACGGCGCACGCTACGACCTGCGCGCCTTCCGCAAGGGCCTGCGCATGGCCGCCGCCGACGAGCGCATCCGGGCGGTCGTCCTTCAGGCCGAAGGCGCCGACGCCGGCTGGGCGCAGCTTCAGGAAATGCGCACCGCCCTGGAAACCTACAAGGAGAGCGGCAAGCCGCTCTACGCCACCACCGGCGAGACGGGCATGGCCGAGAGCGACTACCTGCTCGCCAGCGCCGCCGACAGCGTCTTCGCCTCGCCCGAGGCGCTTTTCGAGTTCAACGGGTTCGCTCTGCAGAGCCAGTTTTTTAGCGGCACGCTCGACAAGCTCGGCGTGGAGGCGACCGCCGTGCGCGCCGGCGAGTTCAAAAGCGCCGTCGAGCAGTTCACGCGCTCCAGCTACTCGGCGCAGAACGAGCGCCAACTCACCGAGATCGTTGAGACGATCAACGACGAGTACAAGCGCGCCGTCTCTCAGAGCCGCGGCCTCCCGGTCGACTCGCTCGAAACGATCGCCGACAGCGGCGCGGTCTTCAGCGCCGAGGATGCCCTCAGCGCCGGCCTGGTCGACGACCTCGTCTACGAAAACGAGATGGACACGCTGCTGACCCGGCGCCTCGGGTACGACGACGTCGACGACGACCACCGGATCAGCCTGAACACCTACGCCGGCACCTCGTCCTCGGCGGCCGGCCTCGACTCCGGAGGCGGCGGGGACGGCGGCGAGATCGCCGTGGTCTACGGGGCCGGCCGGATCGTCAGCGAAGAACCCGACGGGCTGGGCGGCGGCTCGAACGTGCTGGCTCCTGCTCCCTTCCGCGAGGCGATGCAGGAGGCGCGCGAGGACGACGACACCCGCGCGGTGGTGGTGCGCGTCAACTCGCCGGGCGGGCAGGTGGCCCCCTCGGAGGCGATGCGTCACGAGGTGAAGCTGACCGCGCAGGACATGCCCGTGCTCGTCTCGATGAGCAACCTCGCCGCCAGCGGCGGCTATTGGCTGAGCGCCCCCGCCGACACGATCGTGGCCGATCCGCTGACGCTGACTGGCTCGATCGGGGTCTTCAGCCTGCTCTTCAACACACAGGAGCTGTTCAACCGGGAACTGGGCATCACCTTCGACAAGGTGACCACCGGCCCGTACGCCGACTTCAGCACCGTCGCGCCCGAGCCCATCTCCCCGCAACGACGCCGGCGCTTGCAGCGCTATGTCTCGGACACCTACGACGACTTTTTGAAGCACGTGGCCGAGGGGCGCGGCATGACCGTCGCCGAGGTCGACTCGATCGGGCAGGGGCGCGTGTGGACGGGGCGCGCGGCCGAAGAGCAGGGCCTCGTCGATGCCCTTGGCGGCCTGGACACGACCGTGACGATGGCTGCCGAGCAAGCCGGCCTCGCGCCGGGCAGCTACGACGTGGAGGCGCTGCCGAAGCCGAAGTCGTTCTTCGAGCGCTACATGGAGTCGCTGAGCGAGCGCGCCTCGGCGCTGTGGCGCGGATGGCGCCTCTCCGAGGCGGAGGGGACGCTGCTGCGAAACGCGCGCAAGCTGCGCCGTCTGCGCCAGAGGCACGCCGAACCGCTGGCGCTCTGGCCGGTGCGCCCGCGGATCGAGTGAGCGTGGTGTTCGTCACGCGGGCTGAAGAGCGCCACCAGCGGTCCGGTGTAAAGGGGCCGATTTACGGACGCTGACGAAGTACCCCGAGCACCAACGCTTTCGGACTGGGGTCTGCCGGAAAATCTCTGATCGTAGGCGCATCGGTGTGCGGTCATTACGCAATACGCAATACGTTTTACGCAACCAGCACCTCTCCCGTCATTGCCTCGGGGATCTCTTCCCCCATCAGCGCCAGGATCGTCGGGCACACGTCGCCGAGCTTGCCGTGCGCCGGCGGCTCAGTCACGTCATCGTGGATGACGACGTGCGGCACCAACGCCGTAGTGTGCGCGGTGTGCGGGCTGCCGTCGGGGTTGCGCAGCTTGTCGGCGTTGCCGTGGTCGGCGATGACGGTCACGCCGTAGCCGCTTTCGCGCGCGGCTTCGATGACGACCCGAGCCGCCGCGTCGACCGCCTCGACGGCTTGCACCGCCGCGTCGAAGTCGCCGGTATGGCCCACCATGTCGGGGTTGGCGAAGTTGAGGCAGACGAAGTTCGGCCCGTCCTCGGCGATGATCTCGGCAGCAGTGTCGGCGACCGTCGGCGCGTTCATCTCCGGCTGCTCGTCGTAGGTGGCGACCTTCGGGCTGTCGATGATCTCGCGGCGCTCCCCGTCGAACGGCTCCTCGCGCCCGCCGTTGAAAAAGTAGGTTACGTGCGCGTACTTCTCCGTCTCGGCGATGCGCAGCTGCGTCCCCCCGCGCTCGGCGACCGCCTCGCCCATCGTCTGCTTCAGGTCCAGCTTGTCGAAGGCCACCGGCACGCCCGTAAACCCCTTGTCGTAGGGTGAGACGGTGGCGAAATAGAAGTCCGACAACGACTCGCGCTCGAAGCCGTCGAAGCCCTCCTGCGTGAAGGCGCGGGTGAGCTGGCGCGCGCGGTCGGCGCGAAAGTTGAAGAAGACCGCCGCGTCGCCGTCGGTGACGCGCGTGTCTGCCACCGGCTGATCTCCTGCGATGGCGCGCGGCTCGACGAATTCGTCGGTCACGTCGTCGTCGTAGCTGGCCTCCAGCGCGTCGACCGGATCGGCAAACGTCTCGCCCGTGCCTTCGGTGAGCAAGCGATACGCCCGCTCGGTGCGGTCCCAGCGCTCGTCGCGGTCCATCGCCCAGTAGCGCCCCACGATGCTGGCGATGCGCCCCACGCCGACCTCCGCGGCGCGCTCCCGGAAGCGGCGCGCGTAGTCGACGCCGGCGTGCGGGTCGGTGTCGCGCCCGTCGGTGAAGGCGTGCACCTGCACCTGCTCGGGGGAAAGCCCGTTGCGCCGCGCCAGCTCCAGCAGGCCGAACAGGTGCGTAATGTGCGAGTGAACGCCCCCGTCGGAAAAGAGGCCCATCAGGTGAAGCGTGGAGCCGTTTTCCTTCGTGTGACGCGCGGCCCCGGCGAGCGCCTCGTTGTCGAAAAAGGACTCGTCCTCGATGGCGTGCGAGATGCGGGCGATCTCCTGCGGGACGATGCGCCCGGCGCCCAGGTTCAAGTGCCCCACTTCGGAGTTGCCCATCTGCCCTTCCGGCAAGCCGACCGCTTCGCCGCTGGCCTCGAGCGTGCCGTGCGGGCAGGTGTCGAACAGGTCGTCCAGAAATGGTTGCTCGGCCGCGTCGACGGCGCTGACGGAGGCGTCGTCGGCCAGGCCGTAGCCGTCGAGAATGATGAGCGCGTGTCGGTCCATTCGAGTTGAAGGTTAAACGTGGAAGGGTGAAAGTTTTTCGCAGGGAAGGGGGGCCACATGGCAACCACCGGCGTTCGTCCCCACCTACAAACGTACGAGCTTACACACGGAAGTCGAGGACTTCCTTCGTCGTCTCGCCGCTGTCGGTGTCGAAGACCTGCATCGAGCCGCAGGACGGGCAGGCGGTTTGCTCTTGGCCGTAGCGGTCGGTGTGGACGGCGGGCGTGTCGAAGTAGCGCGTGCACGTGTTGCAAAAGAAGTCGCCTGCCGCCGCATCGAGGCCGCTGATCGGGTCGGGGAGGCGTTGCTTTCGGGCGTAGTAGCGGCAGGCGGGCGTGAGCGGGCACGCCTCGCAGTTGGGGTTGCGCGCGGTGCAGGTGTAGCGCCCGTGCAGGATCAGGAGGTGGTGCGCCTCGCCCCAGTCCTCCTTCGGGATGATGCGCTTGAGCTGGCGCTCGACCTTGCGCGGCGTGTCGGCGCTCCGCTTCGTCAGGCCGATGCGGTTGGCCGTGCGGAAGACGTGCGTATCGACCGGGAAGGCATCGACTTCGTAGGCCACCGAGGCGACGACCTGCGCGGTTTTGCGCCCCACGCCCGTCAGCTCGCGCAGGCCGGCGACGGTTTCAGGCAGTGCTCCGCCGAACTCCTCCATGACCTGGCGGCCCGTCTCGGCAAGGTAGCTGGCCTTGTTGTTCGGATAGGTGACGGACTGGACGTAGGGAAAGATCTCCTCCTGCGAGGCGTCGGCCAGCGCCTCCAAGTTCGGAAACGCCTCGAAGAACGCCGGCGTGACCTCGTTGACGCGCGCGTCGGTGCACTGCGCCGACAGGATGACGGCCACCAGCAGCTCGTACTCGCTGTCGTAGCGCAGCTCGGTAGCCGGCTCGTCGATGACGGCGCGCAGCCGGTCGAGCGTGAACTCGGCGCGGCGCGTGCGGCTCCAGCGCTGGGGCGGGTCAGACATCGTCTCGGTCGCGTCGGCGTTCACGAAAACAGGGCGCGTGGCATCGGGCGGGAAAAAGCGATCCGGGCTCGTACCTGTTTAGCGTGCCTTTTTTCTTTGCCCCCCTCCGCTCCTTCGGAGAGGCCGATAGGTCATACCCTCGTGGTGCACCTCCCCTTGCGAAAGGGGAGGCGTTCTCCATTTTGAAACTCTCCCCCTCATTTTCGAGGGGCGACACGAGCCGAAGGCGACTGACGAGCGCAGCGAGTGAATGCCGGCAGGCAGAGGGGGGCAGTGGACTGCCGATAAATAGGTAAGCCAAGTTGTGACCTATCAGAAAATGTGTCATTCCGGACCCCGATCCGGGGGCCTTGCGTCATCCCCTTGCGGGGAATCTCATTCGGATTATTGGCAGCCATGACACGCTGGTTTGATTGGTTTTCGCCATACCTCACAACTTGGGTCAGGTATCCGCGCTTTTTACCCAGAATCGGGACGGTCTGGGTCGTGGCGTTCTCAGAAGCCCTGCTGAAGGGTGTTGTAGATTTCCGGCCCGGCCGCAATCAGCGCGACGGCCACCCCCGCGGCGCCGGCGAGGGCGAACGCCTTTCCCCAGCGCTCGTTTCGCTTGGCGATCCCGACGGCGAGCAAAACGAGTCCGGGCAGCAGTAGCGACTCCACGAGGGCGAACGAGAGGGCTTTTTCGACGAACGACCGAAGAGCACGATTCGCGCGGCGCACCAGGCGAGCGATGGGGCGGCGCGGGCGGTCCTGCGCGGTACAACTGCCGTCGGCCGTCCGTGATTCGCCGCCCCCGCTCGGAGAAACCTTCGCGCGCACCCCGACATTGGCGGCACACGAGCTCTCACGATTCGTTCGCCGCCGCCCGGGTTCATGCGCCGTCTGTCTTTCGCGCTCCTCTTTCTCGCGGGCCTCGCCGGCGCGCCCTCCCCGCTTCAGGCGCAATCGCGCCACGCCGACGTTCCGCGGCTGTCCGACCGCGCTCGCGTCTCGCTCCTGACGATCCTGCCGGGCGACGGGGCCGCCGACGCCTTCGGCCACAGCGCCCTGCGCGTGCGCGACCCGGCACGGGCGCTCGACCGCACCTACAACTACGGCACGTACGACTTCCGCGACCCGTACTTCATCCTGAAGTTCACCTACGGGCAGCTCACCTACCTGCTCTCCACCAGCTCGTTCGACCGGCTGCTGCGCAAATACCGCTACCTGGGCCGCCCCGTCATCGAGCAGCGGCTGCGGCTCACGCCCGCGCAGGAGCAGCGCTTGTTTGCCTTTCTGGAGTGGAACGCGCGCCCCGCGAACCGTGCCTACCGCTACGACTTCCTCTTCGACAACTGCGCCACGCGCATCCGCGACGCCTTGCGCGACGCCCTGGCCGACTCGCTGCGCTTCGGGCTGGAGGCGCTTCCGCGGCGCACCTTCCGCCACCACCTCGACCGCTTCGTCGCGGGCATGGCGCCGCTGGACTTCGGCTTCGATCTGGCGCTGGGCCTGCCGACCGATCAAGTGGCCGCTCCGAAGGAGGCGATGTTTTTGCCGGAGTACCTGATGGAGGGCTTCGCCGGAGCCACCGTGAAAACGAACGCCCGGCGCGGAGCAGGTGCGTGGCAGCCGCTCGTCGCGCGCACCGACACGCTCTTCTGGGTCGAAGGCGCGCAGTTTCCCGCTCGCCCGGCGTTTCCGTGGATCGCGGTGGGAATGTGGGGGCTCTTCGCCGCTCTCCTGAGCGCGACGGCCTGGCGATGGCAACAGGGGCGCGCGCCGATGCGCGGGGTCGACGTGCTGCTCTTCGGCACGGTCGGCGCGGCGAGCGTGGTAATCTGGTTTCTGGCGTTTCTCTCCGAGCACGTCGTCACGCGCTACAACCTCAACGCCGCCTGGGCGCTGCCGACGCACCTCGCTCTGGCCGGCGCGCTTTTGCTGAAACGCGGCCTTCGCGGACGACTCGCGCGCGGCTACCTGCGCGTCAGCGCGGCGGCGGCGGGGCTGCTGGCGCTGGGCTGGCCGCTGTGGCCGCAGGACCTGCACGCCGCCGCCCTCCCGCTCGTCTTGATGCTCACCCTGCGCAGCGCCCGGCGCAGCGAGGCCGTTCCGACGAAGGCTCCTGCGCGCGAAGCGTCCCCTGACGCTGCCTGAGTCTCAGGTATCGATTTCGTACTGCACCATCAGCGTGCGATACGCCCGTACCGGCTCGCCCTCCACCGTCGCCGGCTCAAACGTCGTATTTCGGGCGGCGTTTATGGCTTCTTCGTCGGCCCCGTGCCCGATTCCCATCAGCGTCTCGATGTTCTGCAGCGATCCGTCCGCGCCGACCGTCACGCGCAGGTACACGCGCCCCTCGACGCCCTGTTCGCGCGCGCGCTCCGGATAGGACACCTTCTCGTAGAAGGCGCTCTTCCCGCCTACGATCTTGGGTTTTTGGTCGGGATTCTTGTGAATGCGGGGTTCCGACTCGCCGGCGTCTTCTTCGCTTTCGCCTCGCGGGGCCGTCTGCTGCGGTCGGGCAGCGTCGTCGTCCTGCTGTTGGGCCGCCGTCTGTTGGGGCGCTGTCTGTTGGGGCGGTTGCTCGCCGGCGGCCTGCTGCTGCTGCTGCTCGGCCTCCGCCGCGGCGAGCCGCTGCTGGGCTTCTTCGACGCGGCGCTGCGCGTAGTCGTCGTCGGGGCGCTGTTCGAGGGCCTTCCGGTAGCTGGCGGCGGCTTGCCGGAAGTCGCCCTCGCCGAAGCGCAGGTCGCCGCGGCTGCGGTGAATCTGGTACTGCTCCTGCCGCCTGCGGCGCTGCGCTCGGCGCTCGGCGATGGTGTCGAGGCGAGCCTGCACGGCGGGGTCGTTGGGAGTGGCATCGAGAGCGAGCTGGTACTGGTTCTGGGCCGCTTCGAGCCGGCCGGCCTCGAAGAGCGAGTCGGCGCGGCGGCGGTAGCGGCGGTACTGCTCCTGCTGCTGCGCTTCGCTCAGGCGCGTCTCGATCTCCTCGAGCTTGTTCCGGACGTAGGCATTGTCAGGCCGATATTCGAGCGCGCTGTTGAACCGGCTGCGCGCCTCCCCGTAGTTTTCGTTGGCGAAGGCCTCGTCCCCGCGGTCGCGGTAGCGCTCGAAGAGCCGCCGGCGTTCTTCTTCGAGAGTCGTTTCGCCGTCTTCGTCTTCCTCACCGTTCTCCTGCGCATCTTCCTCACCGCCCCGGCCCGCGTTGAGGGTGGTGCGCACGCGCTGCACGCGCTCAAGCGCGGTCGAGTCGTCCGGGCGGCTGCTCAGGGCGGTGACGTAGGCTTCGCGGGCCTGTTCGAGAAGCAGCCGCGCCTGCGCCCCGAACTCGTCGTCGCCGGCCATGCGCTCTGCCTGTGCCGTCAGCGAATCGCCCCGGCTCAGCGCGCGCCGGTAGTTCTCCGCACTGACCGCCTCGCGCAGCCGGTCGATCATGACCAGCCGTTCGCTGATGCGCTCGGCGTCGGGAGCGTGTTCGAGGTCGAGGTTCTCGGCTTCGCGGTACCGCTTCGCAGCCGCCTCGTACGACGACGCCTTGAACAGCGAGTCGCCCGCGGCGACCAGGCGCTCGTATTGCGCGTCGGCGCTGCTCTCGGCGCTGCTTTCGCTCCCGCCCAGCAGCCCGCTCATCAGCAGCAACGCGCCGATCATCAGCACGACCGCCCCGCCGCCCATCGCCACGCGACCGGAGACGGGCAGCATCCGCCGTCCGCGTTCCGCTTTCGGCTTCTCCTCCCCCTCCTCGCCGCTGCGCTCCCCCCGGCGGCGCGGCGCGTCGTCGCCTCGGGCTTGGCGCCGGTTGCGCGCTTTTTCCTTTTCCTTTCGGGCTGCCTCGGCCGCCGCCGCCGCTATCGACGCCGGGCCCCAGGCTTCTTTTTCCATCCCCCCCCCGCCGAGAGCATCGGCCTCTTCCCCCGCCGGCTTCCCCCTTTCGTCCTCATCGCCGCCGCCATCTTCCCGCGCCGCGGCCGCCGCCGTCGCT
>PXTR01000015.1 GCA_003023245.1 Bacteroidetes bacterium QS_8_68_15
GGCGACGACCTGCGCCTGCGAGCGGCCCTGCCGACGGTGCAAGCCATTACGCAGACCGGCGCGAAAGCCGTGCTGACGAGTCACCTCGGCCGGCCCGGTGGCGAGCGCGACTCGGCCCTGAGCCTGCGCCCGGTGGCCGAACGCTTCGAGGAGCTGCTGGGGCGCCCGGTGCACTTCTGCGAAGAGACGGTCGGCGAAAAAGCCGAAGCCGTCACCGATCAGCTCACCGGCGGCGGCGTGGTGCTGCTGGAAAACACGCGCTTCGACCCCGGCGAAAAGGCCAACGACGACGCCTTCGCCGCCGCGCTTGCCTCGCTGGGCGACGTGTTCGTCGGCGACGCCTTCGGTGCGGTGCACCGCGCGCACGCCTCCACCGTCGGCGCGGCCCGCGCGATGCAGTCCGAGGGGCGCTCCGCCGTAATGGGCCGCCTCGTGGAGCGCGAACTCGACGCGCTCGGCCAGCTCCTCGATGCGCCCGAGTCCCCGTTCGTCGCCGCGCTCGGCGGGGCGAAGGTCTCCGACAAGCTCGGCGTAATTGAACGCCTGCTCGAGGTAGCCGACACGCTCTTGATCGGCGGGGCGATGAGCTACACGTTTCTAAAAGCGCAGGGCTGCGACGTGGGCGACTCCCTCGTCGAAGACGACCGCACGGGCGACGCCGAGCGCCTCCTCGACGAGGCCGGCGGTCGCCTCCTCCTGCCCGACGACCACGTCGTCGCCGACGGCCTCGACGCCGACGCCGACCACCACATCACCGGCGGCGATGTGCCCGACGGGATGATGGGCGTGGACGTCGGCCCCGAGACGGCCGGACGCTACCAGGAAGAAATCCGCGACGCCCGAACGGTGGCCTGGAACGGGCCGATGGGCGTCTTCGAAACCGAGCCGTTCGCGAAGGGCACGCGCGCGGTGGCCGAAGCCGTCGCAGAAGCAACCGACGCGGGCGCCTACACCGTCGCCGGCGGCGGCGACTCGGCGGCGGCACTCTCGCAGATGGGCTTCGCCGACCGTCTCCTCGCAGAAGTGCACCGGGCGCCCCAGCAGCTCCTCGAAGCGTTCGGCCACCGGGCGCAGGCAAAAATGAGGAGATCATCGTCAACCCCGAAGCGGAACCCGTCGCGCAGGCGCTCACAGCGCTGGGCGAATCATCGGTCACCGCGCGTGTCATGGTGGCGGTGCAGCCCGGGGAGCAATGGGTCGTCGGGCGCGCACTGTGGCTTCGCCTGAAAGACGCCTTCGAAGAAGCGAGCGTCGAGATCCCCTTCCCGCGCCGCGTGGTCTACGCCCGTCCCGAGGACGGCGGCGGCGACGGGCAAGCCCACCCGACGCGGCCCCGCGACCCGTACGCGGCCGAGGCGAAACGCCCGTCGGAAAACGTCGATGGACGACAGTCGATTGGCGAGTTTCGTGCCTCCTCTTGCTTCCATCGCCGCGTCCGACGAGCGAGCATTGCAGCTTCTGGAAGGAGAGAGAGAAACGTCCTGACGGAACGCCCTGAAAGCATCGGAGCAATAAAAGAGCAGAGGCGTTTGCTTTTCTTGGAACGAATCGGTTTCCCCCTCCCGATTCGCCGGGAAGAACCGTTTCCTCTCTCCCCGTCTCGCCCCCCGTTCGTGCTCGCTACCGTCCTACGCCACCGCTGGAAGCAACTCGTGCGCGGCGCCTCCGTGGCTGGGGGCTGCCTGCAAGCAGTCGCGGTGCTCGTGATGGGCAGCTACCTCGTCATCGCGGCGGTGGTGCTGGGCGCAGTCTTTCCGGCCATTGCCGAACGCGCGGCTCCGCAAACATCGCCCGCTGCGCTGCTGAACGGATCGATGTTGGCGGGACTGCTGGCGCTGGTGGGCGCACGCTTTTTCTTGCAGTCCTCCACGCAAACCGACCTGCGACCCTTCAGACCCTCACCCCTTCCCACCTTCAACCCGAAACTCGCCACTTTCAGCCCGAAACCGCGAAGCTGATGCGCCTCGAAGTTCAGAACCTCGTCAAACGCTATGGGGACGCGTTCACGCTCTCCATTCCCGAGCTGATCGTCGAAGACGGGGCCACCCTCGGCCTCGTCGGTAACAACGGCGCCGGCAAGACCACCTTCCTGCGCCTCGCGCTCGACCTACTGGAGGCCGACGACGGAGGCGTCTTCCTCGGCGGCGACCGCGTAGACCAGTCCACGCGATGGAAAAAGCGCACCAGCGCCCACCTCGACGACGCCTTTCTGATCGACTTCCTCACGCCCGACGAGTTTCTGGCCTTCGTCGGCTCGACCTACGACCTCTCCGCCGGCGAAGTGGACGCGCGCGCCGCCCCGTTCCACCCCTTCTTCTCCGACGACGTGCTCGGGCAGGAGGCGCGCTACATCCGCGACCTCTCGACGGGCAACGCCAAAAAGGTCGGCGTCGTGGCCGCGCTCCTGCCACGCCCCGACCTGCTGATTCTCGACGAGCCGTTCGCCAACCTCGACCCGCGCTCGCAGATCCAACTGAAAGACTTGCTGGCCCAGCAGCGCGCCGAGCACGGCACCACGATGCTCATCTCCAGCCACGACCTCTTGCACGTGACCGACGTGTGCCAGCGCATCACCGTCCTCGACGACGGCCGCATCGCCCGCGACGAGCCGACCACCGAAGGGACGCTCCAGGATCTGGAAACGTACTTCAAAAACGAACTCCGCACCGCCCGGCCTGCTTCGGCCTCGCCTGAGGATACGTCCGCCGAGGCGTCCCCGCCCTCCGGCAACGGATCGGCGCAGGCGGCGTAGGGCGTATTACGCAATGCGCATCACGCCATTCGCAACCGGAAACCCGAAAAGAACCTTCAATCCGAACCCTTCAACCCGAGCCCGCCCCAACATGACGCTCGCGGAACGCGCCGTTCGGAGCCTCGCGGCCATGAAACCGAATCCGCAGCCGCCGCTTCTGCGGCTCCGCCACCCGCTGGTGCTGATGCACGGCTTCGGCGTGCTGGCCGCATTCGGACGCGGCGGGATGCTCCACGAGCAGGCGATGCACCTGCGCAAGCGCGGCGTCTGGGCCTTCGCGCCCAACGTGTCGCCCTACCATACGGTCAGCGCCCGGGCCGATCAGTGGGGGGCGCGCCTTACGCACATCCTTCGCGAAACCGACGCGGACCAAGTGCACCTCGTGGCGCACTCGATGGGCGGGCTCGACGCGCGCTTCCTCGTCAGCCGGCGCGGGTGGGCCGAGCGCGTCGCTACGCTCACGACCGTCTCGACGCCGCACCGCGGCACTTCCGCCGCCGACTTCGTCATGGAGCAACCCGACCGCCTGATCGCGCTTCTCGCCGCGGCCGCCGAATGGCTCGGCCGCCAGATTCTCCCCGACGACGACGCCTCCGACTTCACCCGCGCCGTGCGCGAGCTGCGTCCGGCCCACGTCCAGGGCACGTTCAACCCGGCCACCCCCGACGCGCCCTCCGTCGACTACCGCTCCTATGCCGGGCGCGCGGGCCGCGGCACCGACGTGCCGATCAATCCGTTCTTTCGCCTGCTCAACCACGTCATCTACGAACGCGAAGGCGTCAACGACGGCTATGTCGCCACCGAAAGCGCGCGGTGGGGCGACTTCCGCGGCGCCCTCGACGCGGACCACGCGCGTCAGGTGGGCCTCGCCGCCGGCGGCCTGCGCCGCGTTCCCGCAGCGGACGCCTTTTACCGAACCCTCGCCCAGGACCTCGCTGACGAAGAAGACGACAGACGTTGAGGACGACGGATGAGGACTACGGACGGCGGACCGTGGACGGCGGTCTTTCGATCCTAGTGCGTTTTGCTCACCATCATTCGCCACCGTACACTCCACGTTCCAAGCGCCGATGCAACGGTTTTTCGGTCCCCGGTTGGTAGGAAGACGCGTGACGAACGAGGCTTCGAGGGATGAGCGCTCTCGGTCCACCGCCTGTCGTCCATCGTCGTGCACGCAAGCTTGCGCGCGGGCCCTTACCATGCGCCTCGTGACGAGCGTAGTGTTTTTTCTGGTGTTTTTGGTCTTCGCCTGCGGCAGGAGCGGCGGCGACGGCTCCCCTCCACCCGCACGGCCTCCGCGAGCGGACGCGCCTCAGGCCGGGCCGCCGGCGCCTCCGCCCGCTCTGCGTCCGCTGACACAGCCGCTGCCTCTTCCTCGGCGGAAACCGGCGGGTCCTCCAAGCTGCACGTGGACCGGACCGAAACGTTCTACGACGTGACGGGACGCACCGAGCGGGCGATTCTGCGCGACCTGGCCCGGCGCGGGCCGCACGGCGACGGCGGCGAGCGCCACTTCGGACGCACCGCCTGGACGGCCCGCTGGGAGGTCGTCTACGAACAGCCCCGCCGCGGCGACCACCCCGTGCGCGACGCGCCGTGCCGAATGCGCCGCGCCGACGTGTATCTCGACGTCGAAGTGACGCTGCCGCGCTGGACCGATTCGGAACGCGCCCCGGCTGCGCTTCGGCGCAAATGGAGCAGCTTCCGCGACGCGCTGGCCTTCCACGAGCGCGAGCACCAAGAAAGCATCATCAGCGCCGGGCGGCGCGTGAAGCGCGCGCTCAGCGACCTGACCGCTTCCTCCTGCTCCGCCCTCGAAGAGAAAGCCGGCGCGCGGGCCCGCTCCATCATCGAGGAAGCGCGCCGCTACAACCGCCGCTTCGACGAACGCACCCGCCACGGCCGCACCCAGGGGGCGCAGTGGCCGCAGTGAGTTTGAGAGTGCGGGGGTATGGGGGTGCGGGCGTGGTTTGTTGCGACACGTTGGCGCCCAATCCGTGACGGTTCGCCCCCCTTCCGCACTCCCGCACTCCCGCACCTCAACCGTGCCCAACAACTACAAGCTCTTTTCCGATCCGGTGCACGGGTTTATCTCCGTGCCGAAGGGGCTGATCATGGCCCTCGTGCAGCAGCCGGAGGTGCAGCGCCTGCGGCGCATTCGTCAGCTGGGTGTGGGGCACCTCGTCTTCCCCGGCGCGGAACACACGCGCTTCAACCACGCCCTCGGCGCCATGGCGCTCATGCAGGACGCCCTCGCCGGAATCGAAGGCAAAGGCACGCCCGTTTCCGCGATGGAACGCACCGCCGCGCTCGCCGCCGCGCTCGTGCACGACGTCGGGCACGGGCCGTACTCCCACACCCTCGAACAGTACCTCATCCGCGACTTTCATCACGAGCAGATGAGCCGCCGCCTGCTCGTGCGCCTCGCCGACCGCCTCTCCGGTCACCCCGACGGCGACGCCCTGCAACTGGCGCTCGACATCTTCGACGGAGCGTATGAGCGGACCTTCTTCCACCAGCTCGTCGCCAGCCAGCTCGACATGGACCGCCTCGACTACCTGCGGCGCGACGCCTTCTACACGGGCGTGGCCGAAGGCGAGGTGGGCGTCGAACGCCTGCTCAAGACCCTGCGCGTCGTTCCGTCCGACGGCCGCGCCGACGCACCGGTCGCCGTCGAAGAAAAAGGCATCTACGCCGTCGAGAACTTCCTCATCAGCCGCCGTCTGATGTACTGGCAGGTCTATCTGCACAAGACCGTGCTGGCCGGCGACCAGCTGCTCCGGGCCGCTTTCCGGCGGGTGCGCTGGCACTTCCGCGAAGGGCGCGACGCCGTCGGCGACGGATGCTCGCCGGCGCTCTGCTACTTTCTCAAACACCGTCTCACCGGCGACGACCTGCCCGACCGCCCCGTCGCGACCGACCACTACGCCGCCCTCGACGACACCGACGTGCTCTTCTCGCTCAAGCAGTGGCGGCACGCCGCCGACGACCCCGTCTTGGCCGACCTCTGCCGCCGCTTCGTCGACCGCGACTTCTTTCGGGTCACCTTTCTCCCGGAAGAGCCTTCCAACGAACAGCTCGCCCGCTGGCGCTCGCGGGTGGCCCGCTGGCTTCAGGAAAACGGGCTCGCGCGCGACCGCTCGTCGGGGCGCGGCTCCTTCGAGGAGGCGGCTCGCTACTACCTCACGCAGGGCCGCTCGCGCCACAGCGCCTACCAGCGCGGACGCGACGAAGCCATCGGCATCGTCGGGCGCGACGGGCAGGTACGCGAACTTTCCGAGCGGGCCGACACCTCCGCGCTCACGGCCCTCTCCGAACGCGTCGTGAAACCCTACGTGTGCTATCCGAAGGAGGTGGAGCTGGACCTGCCGGCAGCCCCGGCGAGCAGCGCGTGAAGCGCCGCGACGGACCTCCACGCGCGAGGAGCGTGTTACGGACGAACGCGCCGCCTCTGCGTGCGGCCCCTTCTTTTCTACGACCGCTTTCTCTCTTCCCGCTTTCGCCATGCGCTTCTCTCCTGCGGTTCTTGCGTTTCTGCTCGTCACCATCGGAACGGCCCACCCCGCCCGCGCGCAGTTCTCCGAACCGCCCGCCTCGCCCGACACGCTGGCCTCGCCCGATACGACGACCGCGCCTTCCGACACGCTCGCCGCCGCCGCCTCTTCTCCCGCTTCCGTCTCTGGCGAAAAGCGGCTCGGGTACGTCGCCCCCGACATCGTCGAAGGTTGGTTCGACACGGCTCCCACCGTCGAAGTCAACCTTGACGGCGCCCTGCTCGACATGGTCGCCAACGCTTCGCAGTCGGACCAACCGGAAGCCGCCGCGCTGCTGCGACGCCTCACGGCCCTGCGCGTGCGCATCTTCCCGACCGAAGGCGTGCAGATGAGCACTCTTGAATCGCGCGCCGGCCGTCTGATGAACCGGCTCAGCGAGCGGGGCTGGCAGACCGTCGTGCGCGTGCGCGACGAAAATGAACAAACTAACATTCAGGTCCGCATGCGCGAGGACAGCGACGCCGTCGCGGGCCTCGTCGTGCTGGTCAACCAGCCGGGCGGGGAAAGCGTCTTTGCCAATCTCGTCGGTAACGTGTCGCCCTCCGAGGTCGGCGATCTCAGCGGCGCCATCGAGGGACTCGACGTGATCGGCTCCTCCCTCGGCGGCAGCAGCGGCAGGGGCGACGACGGTGGCAGCAGCGGCGACGGTCGTCGGTAACGTTTCCCTTTGCCCCTTCCGGCGTGATTGCTTCTCCCATGCCGCCTTCGCTGCGCCGCCTCCTTCCGACCGGCGCGCTGCTGGTCGGGGCGCTCCTCACGCTGCCGGGATGTGTGCTACACTCCTCGAAGATCGCTCGCACGCGCGAAGCGTTTGCGCAGCAGCACCCGAAGGCGCAGTTCGAACGCGAGGTGATGCTCGATCTGGGTCCGCTTTCACTCTGGGCAACAGACGGCGTTCTGCACCGATTCATCGACGATGCCTCCTTCGAGAAGGCCCGGCCGTACCTCCGCTACCTACACCGCGCGGAAGTCGGCGTGTACGCCGTGAGCGGGTTGCCTTCCCTCCGGGCATCGGCGGGCGCGACGCTCCTGCCCGACCGGCTGCACGAGGACGGCTGGAAGACGGTCGTCCACGTGCGCGACGCCGGCGAACACGTCTGGATCCTCGCGCGCCCGGGGCGCGGCGCCTCTCCATTGCGCCGCCTCTACGTGCTCGCGCTCCGAAGAGACGAACTCGTCGCCGCCCGCCTCGAAGGCGACCTCGACCGCCTCACCGCGCACCTCCTCGGCGAATACGGCCCCCGCCTGCCCTTTCTGGCGGGCCCTGCTTCACGGAAAACCGCCCCCTCCACTCCCGCTTCTCCCACAGAAGCGCCCGACTCCACCGAAGCGCCCGACTCTACCGAAGCGCCGCCTATTTCATTTTGAGCAGCAGCGGACCGCTGAAAACAGCCCCCAAATAGAAGTAGGGGCACGACGAGAATCGTGCCCCCACGGTCGGGATGTAGAATGTCGTCCGGTTCGCCTTAGTAGGCGCCCGCGGCTCCGACGCGTTGCACATTGATTGCGCTCAGGCCCTTGTCGGTTTCTTCGACGTCGTACTCGACGTCTTCGCCTTCGTCAAGACCTTCTCCGTAGCCGACGCCTTCCACGTTGCTTTTGTGGACGAATACGTCTTCCGTTCCGTCTTCCGGAGCGATGAAGCCGTATCCTTTTTCAGCGCTGAACCATTTTACTTCTCCTTGTGCCATAGTATGGGGTACCGGCGCAGGCTGCGGAGCCGTTTCGTGAGCGAGCGAGGCCGAAACCGACCCGCTGCCTTCATTGGCGTGCAGCGTGCGCGTGTGGTGTTGTTGTGATCGGGGAGTGAGAGATGTGTAACCGGGCAGACGAACATTAGTTCAGTCTCGAAGATTAACGTTTTTCTTCCTTTTCCTCCAGCGGGGCCTCCGCCTGGGCGTAGATGGCCGGCAGCCGCCGCGCGAGCTGGCCGTAGTCGAGGCCGTAGCCGATGACGAAGCGGTCGGGAATCTCGAAGCCCACGTAGTCGATGGGCACGTCCTTTTCGGTGGCTTCCGGCTTGTGCAACAGCGTCGCCACGCGCAGCGAAGCCGTGCCCAGCGCCCCGATGCGGTCGAGGATGAATTCCATCGTCAGCCCGGTGTCCACGATGTCTTCCACGAGCACCACGTGGCGGCCTTCCAGGTCGGCGTCGATGCGCTTCAGTTCAGTCACCTCGCCGCTGGACACCTTTTCAGCGCCGTAGGAGGAGAGCTTCATGAAATCCACCTCGCACTCGATACTGAGCGCGCGCATCAGGTCGGCCAGAAACATGAACGACCCGTTCAAAACGCCGATCAGAATGGGTCGCTTCCCCTCCAGGTCCTTGCTGATGGCTTCTCCCATCTCCTGCACGCGGGCGCGGAGGTCTTCCGTCGAAAGATAGCGCTGGAAGGATTCGCCGCGGCAGGTGACCGTTTCTTGCGCGTCGCGCTTGGAAAGAGTAGAGCGTTCGTCAGGGGACATGAGCGGGAGTGAAGGAAGAAGCGCGGACTCGAATGAAACGGCGCCGATTCGGAAAAGACGGGCGAGCGAGGGAGACTGCGCAAGGTAACGCGCCGCACCGCTGCGCTGCAAGCTTTTCGGGCAGCCGTCAGGGGTCGAAGGTCATCCCCTTGCGGTGCTCCTCATTTTGAAAAGCTGATAGCCGATGGCTTCCGTCAACGCGGCTCGAACGTGAGGCGCAGGACGCGGCGCGTGGACGGGCGCACCTTCGCCGGGTCGGCCAGTCGGTGGCCCACGACCCACACGACAGCGCCGTCGGAGGAGCAGACGACGCGGACGCGCTCGCGCTCGCTGGGCGGCACCTTCGCGTCGGTCAGCAGGTCGCTCACGAGTGTGTGTCCACTCATGCCCAGTGGCTGAAGGCGGTCGCCGGGCTGCCACGGGCGCACCGTGAGCGGGCGCGCCGGCGCCTCGGCGTCGAGCACGGCGACGTGCGAGTCGTCGGGCGCGAGCGACTCGGGTGGCGCCGGCAGCCGTTCGGCGCGTAGCGTACCGCCGGGCCACGTGGCGGGACGGCCGGGGACCAGCGTCTGCGGCTCGCCGGGCGTCTTCTCGCCGGTCGCCTCCGCCCCCATGAAGCGCAGCACGCCGCGCTCGCGCCACACGCGGCCGGCCCCGAAGTCGACGCGTCGTCCCGGCTGCGCGTCCAGCAGCGCCTCCAGTTCGCCGGCGACCGCCTGCGTGCGCGGCGCACCGGGGCACCAGCGTCGCAGCCCTTCCAGCAGCAACCGCCCGCGCCACACCGGCGGGGCGTCGCGGAGCGCGTCCACCGACAGCGTTCCTCTTTCTCCCTCCCCCCCCGCTTCCTCACGCCCGGCGGCTTCGTCGAAGCGGCGACGCAGTTCCGGGCGCAGCGCCTCGTCGACGTAGCGCCTCATCAGGGCTGCCGAACGCGCGAGGCGATCCGACGCGCCGGGAAAATGCGCTTCGAGCGCCGGCAGCACGTCGCGTCGCAGCGCGGCTCGCTTGAAGCGCGCGTCGCGGTTCGAGTCGTCGTCGCGCCACGCGAGCCCTTGCTCTTCGGCGTAGTCCTCGATTTCGTCGCGCCTCACCGCCAGCAGCGGACGAATCAGCCAGAGTTGGGGGTGAGCGTGAGATCTGTTAGAAGCCTCATCATCCGCATTCTCTCCTCCTTCTTCCTCCCGCACTCCCGCACTCCCGCACTCCCGCACTCCCAGACGCCGTTTCGGGCGCATCGCCGCCAGCCCTTCGGGGCCGCTGCCGCGCAGCAGGTTCAGCAGCAGCGTCTCGGCCTGGTCGTCGCGGTGGTGGCCAACGGCGACGCGGCGGCTGCCGACGTCGGCGGCGACGCGGCGGAAAAAGGCGTAGCGCTGGCGGCGAGCAGCCTCCTGAAGCGATTCGCCGCGTGCCTCGGCACGCGCTTCAGCGTTGCAGCGCGTGCGGCGCAACGGAACGGGGGGCGCAAATGACTTGCAATAACGGATCACATGCGCCTCGTCCGCGTCGGCGCTCTCGCGCAGGCCGTAGTTGACGTGCGCAGCCGCCACCTCGCAATTCATCCGGCGCAGCAGATGCACCAGCACGATGGAGTCCACGCCCCCGCTCAGCCCCACCACGACCGGCGCTTCCGCGTCCGGAGGCAGCAGCGCGTGCTCGTCGATCACGTCGCGCACCGCATCGATCACCGTTGCACCTCGGGTAGGTTATGCGAGTGGCATCGGGCAATGTCGGTCTCCTTCCAGCTGCGTTGCCGCACGCCGCGCTGGACTCAACATCCCGCCGCAGAGCACGCACGTGCCCCCTCACCGCTGCTCACGTGCGACCGTCTCGTTTCGCCCTTCCTCCATAGCCACGCGCTCCCCGCCCCCCGGACGCACGCGGCGGTAAGCCCCCAGCACGACACAGTGCAGTCCGTAGAACACGAATCCCACCCCGGCCACGCCCAACAGCAGTACCCCGTAGGGTCCCTGTTGCAGCCAGTGCAGCGCCCCGCCGATCCCCACGGCCCGCTCCGGGTTAGCCTCGGTGGCGGCCAAGATGACGAACCCGCCGATGAGGCAGAGCACCAACCCCAGCGCTGAAAGCCCCAACTGCCCGACGCGCTTGGCGAACCGGCGACGGTGACGCCCGGTCTGCGGGCGCGGAGGCGGGTAGAGCGTCATGAACGAGGCGGTGGCCGCTCGCCAGAGCGCGTGCGCCCCCACCCCGATCAGCACCACCCCCACGAACCCGATCACCCACGAACCGAAAGGCATCTCGAGTACCCAGGCGGTGATTTCTTTGCGCGCGTCCCGCATCTTGGCAAAGTTGAACGCCAACTGCCCCGCCATCAGCGTCAGGAGCGCGTAGAAGAGGCCGCTCCCGAAGTAGCCGATGCGCCGGATGCTCGCCTGCGCCCCGTCGCCCTCCATGAACGGATCGAGCGCCGCCTGCACGAAGCGCCACAGCACGTAGCTGCCCATGCCGACGGTCGTCACGATCAGCAGCGTGCGGCCAAACGGCTGGCGCCCCATCTCGCGCATGACCCCGTGCGTGCCGGTCGCCCGTCCGATGCCGTAGGCCGCGCGCATCGCCACCAGGCCCACCAGCGCGAAGACGAGCCCGCGCGTGGCGTACCCGAAGCGCGTGAGCCGCTCCAGCCAGCGCCCGGTGCGCCCCCGCGTGGCCCGGTGCACCTGCCGCTTGAACGACCCGTGCTCGGAAGGAGCCTCCACGGAATGCTGCTGAACGGCCTCGCGGTGACGCCGCTCATCGGAAGACGGAGAAGAGGGGAGCTTCAAATCGCGGTAGCGTGTGGCGTATTGCGTACTTCGTAACCAAGTTGTGAGGTATGCCGAAAACCAATCAAATAAGCGTGTTATTTTACACTTGATGCGGAATTTTCCTCGGAATGCTTGCCAAAAGTCCGAATGAGATCCACCCCGGGAGTACTTCCACCCCGGAGAGTACTTCTTCCCTTCGGTCAGGGCGCTCACTCCGTTCGGGGCGCCGGATCGGGGTCCGGGGTGACAACTCACCTGATAGGTCACAACTCGGGTTTCGTAATGCGTAAGGACAGCAACCGAACCTCCTCACGCTTTGATTCTACCGGCAGGGGCCAATCCAAACGCATCGACGCTCGAACCCTCATCCAGCGTTTGCCGACCAGGGGCCTCGTGTCATACCCTCGTGGTGCAACCTTACGGAATACGAAATACGCTCTACGCCTCCTCGAACCGTTCCGCCAGCACCTCGGGCGTGAGCCGCAGGAGCGTAGGCCGCCCGGTCGGGTCGGCGTACGGCATTTCGCAGTCGAAGAGCGCGCGCACGAGCGCCTGCGCTTCCGGCGGGGCCAGGTGCGCATCGGAGCCGACGGCGCCACGCCGGGCGAGACTTTTGGCCAAACGGTCGGAGCGTTCGTCGCCGCGAGCGGCGCCCAGCGCGCGGTATTCGTCCAGCACGTCTTCCAACAGCGCTTGCGCTTCCCCGCGCGCCCCGGCGGGCCGGCCCTGCACCGCCACGGTGCGTCCCGAAAACCGCTTCAGGTCGAAGCCCATGCGCCGCAGCTCCGGCAGCAGCTCCTCGAATAGCTCCACGTCGGCGGCGGGCAGCTCAACGGTTTCAGGAAAGAGCACCTGCTGCGAGGGGTGGTCGGTGTCGCTTTCGACGTGGCGGCGCGCCCGTTCGTAGAGCACGCGCCGGTGCGCCGCCGGGGCGTCGACGACCACGAGGCGGCCCTCCTGCGGCACCGCCACGAAGCGCCCGCCCACCGGCCAGCACGGCGGCGCGTCGCGTTCCTCCTCCTCCCCCCCCGACGCGGCCTTCTCCGCCGAAGCGTCCGGCGGCGACGCCGGCTCGTCTTTTTCCTCTTCCCCTCGTTCGAGCGGAGCATAGAGCCGTTCCGAAAGGTCCCCCGCCGGCCGTCCTGCGGACGCGCCCCCCTCACTCGGCATCGGCGCAGTGGACCCGGCCTCATCGCCTCCTCCCCCGAAGTCGGCGCGCGGCGGAGGAGAACGGTCGCCCCCTGCTCCGCCTGCCGACCGGTCTCCCGCGTCGTTGGAACCGGAAAAATTCGCCTTGGAGATGTCCGCGCCGGAAAAGCCCGTCTCGTCCACGTCGGCGCTCGGGAAGCGACGGCCGCCCCCGTCGAACTGCGGTGCGTCGAGCTCGCCTTCGGAGAGGGCCTCGCGTACGGCGGAGCGCAGGAGGCCGTAGACGCCGCTTTTGTCTTCGAACTTGACCTCCGCTTTGGTCGGATGCACGTTCGCGTCCACACGCGCCGGGTCGAGCGACAAAAAGAGCGCAAAGAACGGAAAATCGCCGTCGTCGAGGAGCGCACCGTACGCCGCCTTGACCGCATGAGCGAGGTAGCGGTTCTCCACGTAGCGCCCGTTGACGAAGAGAAACTGCTCACGCCGGCTGCGGCTGCGGCTGCGGCCCGGCGCACCGACGAAGCCCTGCACCGACAGGTAGCTCGCCTCGTCCTCCACGCGGCGCAGGTCGTCCGCGCGGTCTTCGCCCAAGAGGACGCCGATGCGGTGCTCGAGCCTCGCGGCGAAATCGTCTCCGGTCGCCTGCTCCACGCGGTACACCTCGTTGCCGTTGTGCACGAGACGAAACGCCACGCTCGGATGCGCGAGGGCCTGCTGCTGGAAGGTTTCGACGAGATGCTTAAACTCCGTCGCGTCGGTTTTGAGAAAGCTGCGGCGCGCCGGCACGTTGAAAAACAGGTTCCTCACTGCCACCGATGTGCCCGGCGGCGTGGCGCAGGGGGCCGCTTCGGTCCGTTCGCCCCCCTCGACGCGCACGCGCATTCCCGCCGCGTCGCCGGGCCGCTTCGTCTTGAGTTCCACCTGCGCGATGGCCCCGATGGAGGCGAGCGCCTCCCCGCGAAAGCCCAGCGTCTGAATGCGCTGAAGATCGCTGGCGGCGCGCACCTTGCTGGTGGCATGGCGCTGGAAGCAGCGCTCGGCATCTTCCGCGCTCATCCCGCAGCCGTCGTCGACGACCTGCACGAGCGCGCGCCCGGCCTTTTTGACGATCAGTTCGACCTCCTCGGCCCCCGCGTCGAGCGCGTTTTCGAGCAGCTCTTTGGCCACCGACGCCGGACGCTGGACCACCTCGCCGGCGGCGATCTTGTTGGCCAGCGTCTCAGGCAGGACCGAGATGAG
>PXTR01000016.1 GCA_003023245.1 Bacteroidetes bacterium QS_8_68_15
GACGGCTCGCAGCTGCCGCGCTTTTTGCTCGTCGGCTGCGCGCTGCTTTTGCTGTGCGGAGTCGTGCTCGGGATCGCCTTCGAAGGGTGGGCCTTTCTGAAAGAACATTACTGGGCACCGCTGCTATGGGCCGGGCTGGCGGTGCTGGTGTACCGCTTCTCGTTTCGCCAGCGCCCGTTCTTTCAGGTGGCCCCGGACGGGCTGACGTTCTGTCTCGACGCGCACCGGGCCGAGCGCCGTATCGCCTGGAGCGATCTGGAGCGCATCGATCTGACGCCCGACCTCGGCGCCGCGCTTATCCTGCACCATGCCACGAGCGGGCCGGTGTACCTCCACTTCTCCAGTCTCCCCGAGGAGCGCGTGCAGGCGCTTCGAAGCGCCCTCGCCGACGCCGCCCGCGTCCACGACGTGCCGATGACGTGACGCGCGCCGCTCTTGTGGTATTCACTCGCGCACCGTCTGGCCGGCGGAGTAGTCCTCGTCGCGCTGCCGCCCCGCCCGCTCGCTTGCGGGGTCGCCGCGGCGGCGCAGGTAGCGGTTCCACCAGAAGACGCCGAAGCCGAACAAAAGCGCCGCCACGCCGCTCATCGCTGCGTTGACGACGGCCAGCCGTTGCTGCGTCGCCCCGAGCGGCGGCCCGCCCGAGCGCGCCTTTTCGCGAAGGACCACCTCCTGCGCGGCCCCGGGGCGCACGAACACCTTGAGACGTTTTTTGTCTTGCAGCAGCGGCGCGAGCGTATGCGGCACCGACATCTTGCCCGTCCGGAGCGTCCCGCCGCCTTCCGGCCGTTCGACACGCAACTTCATATAGTCGTACGTCACGTCCACGCGGTTTTCCTGGTGCAGCTCCGTCACCTCGGCAACGGTCGGCGTGCCCTGCTGAAGGGTCTGCCCGAGCGTGTAGGCCGCCCAGATCTGCTGCCCACAGATAACGAGCAAAAAGGCCGGCACGAGCCAGAGCGCCCGCGCGACCCAGCGGGTAGAGGTCATTTGGTTTTGGGTCTTTTGGTCTTTGGGCTTCGTGGAGCGGGGTTCATGCCGTAGCCCCTTTCAAGCCCGAAGACCCAAGCCACGAAGACGAGTGGCGTCGCCCTTGCGATTGTTGCAGGGCACACAGGCGGCCACCAGGTTTTCCCACGAGTCTTCCCCGCCGCGCGACTTGGGGGGGATGTGGTCGATGGTCAGGCGCTTGCCAGAGCCGCAGTACTGGCAGGTGTGGCGGTCGCGGCGCAGCACGTTCTTGCGCGAGAGCATGACCCGCTTGTAAGGCACGTTGACGTACGCCTTGAGCCGCACGACGCTGGGCCACGGGATCTCCACGCTCGGGGAGCGCACTTCTTTCCCGGGCACCGACTCGACGAGATGCACCTTCTGCAAGTGCATCAAGACGACGGCGCGCTCGACACTGCATACCGTCAGCGCGCTGTAATCCTGGTTGAGCACGAGGACGTGTCCATTCATGGCGCGACGCGCTCCCTTCTGCTGTGAGTGGCGAAGGCGAGAAACGAGCAGCAAAGCGCATGCGCCCGAGCGAAATGGGAGAGCAGGGAAGCTCTGAAGGTGCGGAGGTCCCGGTTGAGGAAAAAGCCGTCTCGGCGCGCTCAGCGGCGACACCCGGTGCTACTCGCGAAATCGCTGTTTCAAGCCGGGTACAAATGTGTTCGGATGAAGAACAACGACTCCGCACTTGCACACGATTTGACGACGCGTTCGTTCCGCCCAGCAGTGCGCAACGGACGGGGCCGGGACGACGCCCGCCCGCCGCACACCCTACCCCGGCAGCGTCTCCGGCGGCACCTCCGCGAAAGTCGGCGCGGCGGCGTCTTTTTCGGAAAGCACGGGCGCACCGTCGATCTCGTCGAGCGGCCAGTCGACGGCAAAGGCCGGGTCGTCCCAGGCGAGCGTGCGGTCACAGTCGGGCGCGTAATAGGCGGTGCACTTGTACTGCACGAGCGCTTCGGCGGAGAGCACCAGGAAGCCGTGCGCGCATCCCTCGGGCACGTAGAGCTGGCGTCCGTTCGCGCGCGAGAGGCGGTGCCCCGTCCATGTTTTGAACGCCGGAGAATCGGGGCGCAAGTCGACAGCCACGTCGAAGACGTCGCCGGCGAGCACGCTCACGAGCTTGCCCTGCGCCTGCGGATGCTGGTAATGCAATCCGCGCAGCACGCCGTGCTCGGAAACCGACACGTTGTCCTGCACGAACGCCGACGGCATCCCCGCTTCCTCGCGGTAACGCGCCCGGTGCCACAACTCCATGAACGAACCGCGCGCGTCGGCGTGGCGCACCGGTTCGACGAGGCGCGCGCCCGGCAGGTCGGTATCAGTGACGGTCATGGGGAACGTGATGCGTAATGCGTGTTGCAACCTGAAGGCTATAGTGCTGGTCCGCAGTGCACTTCCTCACTTCGTTCAGGGCGCGTGAGGCTGCTGGTTCGCAGAGGCTGTACCCTACCCTCGAGCGCCAGCGCTTTCTGAATGGCCAAACACCAGTTGTGGAAGGCAATCTGCTACCGGTCTGCTTTCATCACGCATCACGTGTCACGCATTACGTGTGAGGTCTAACAAATACCGTCCGTAGTCATTTTTTTTGAGCGGCTCGGCGAGGTGCCTGACGTCCTCGGCGTCGATCCAGCCCTGGCGGTAGGCGATCTCCTCGGGGCAGGCGATCTTGAGCCCCTGTCGCGCTTCGATGGTTTCCACGAAGTGCGACGCCTGCAGGAGCGAAACGTGCGTCCCCGTGTCGAGCCACGCGACGCCGCGGCCCATGCGCTCCACGCGCAGCGCGCCCTCGTCGAGGTACGCGCGGTTGACGTCCGTGATTTCCAGCTCGCCGCGGTCGGACGGTTCCAGTTCGCGCGCGATACGGGTCACGCGCTCGTCGTAGAAGTAGCAGCCGGTCACGGCGTAGCGTGAGCGCGGTTGCTCGGGCTTTTCTTCGATGCTTGTGGCGCGGCCCTCGTCGTCGAAGTCCACCACGCCGTAGCGCTCGGGGTCTTTCACGCGGTAGCCGAAGACCGTCGCGCCTCCCTCTCGCTCGGTGCGGCGTGCAGCGCGGCGCAGCATCCATGTGAGGCCCTGCCCGTAAAAGAGGTTGTCGCCCAGGATGAGCGCCACGGGCGCGCCGTCGACGAAGTCGTCCCCGATGACAAACGCTTGCGCGATGCCCTCGGGGCGCGGCTGCTCGGCATAGCTCAGCGACAGGCCCCACTGCGCCCCGTCGCCCAGCAGCTCGCGGAAGCGCGGCAGGTCGCGCGGCGTCGAAATGACGAGGATCTCGCGCACCTCCGCCCGCATCAGCACCGAGAGCGGGTAGTAGATCATCGGCTTGTCGTAGACGGGCAACAGCTGCTTGCTGACCGCCGTGGTGACCGGACGCAGCCGCGTGCCCGCCCCGCCGGCCAAGATGATGCCTTTCATGGCGCAGGGCGCGGGGCGTGGGGCGCAGAGCGTTTCATCGCGGAACGGAGGGAGTACGTCAAAAGAAAAGCGAAGCCGGCCGCACGGGCTGACTTCGCTTCCGCGAGAGATTGCGATGTTTGGAGCGGGTGAGGGGATTCGAACCCCCGACCTTCTGCATGGCAAGCAGATGCTCTGCCACTGAGCTACACCCGCGTTTGGTTTTCGCGCTGCCATGCCTTTCGGCGCGCGGGAGTTACAATGCTACGGACTGGGCGGTGTTCCTGTCAATGGCTTCACGCAAACTTATCGCGTCTCGGCTCGAAGGGTGGACTCGTCGACCGATTCTATGTCAGCGCGTTTCCCGTTCGAGCGAAAAAGCAGGCCCGCCGACCCGTCGCCGGTCGTTTCGACGATCACCGCGAGGACCTGGCCGGGGTGCGTGACGAGGATCATCAGAAAGCCGGGGCCGGAGGTCTCGTAATCCAATTCCAGTCGAACGTCGGGCCGTCTACGTTTGGAGAAAGAGGAAGTCGCCGCGCGCCTGCGCCTTCATTCCTCAGAATCCGATCCGCCCGCGCTCGGGCCGTGCTTCGTCGTCGCGCTTCCCGCGTTCCAGTTCCACCGTCATCGTCACGGCAAACGGATCGCCGCCGACGCGTTCCCAGAACGCCCGCCCCGCGTCGTTTCCGTGCAAGACGCGCAGGCGCAGGCGGTCGGCGTCCAGTTCGTCAGCCCAGTCGCGCAGCGCCCCGGCCAGGCGGCGGCCCACGCCCTCGCGGCGCGCCTCGGGCGCGACGTAAAACTCGTCCACGAAGACCTCCGACGCCTCGGCGTAGATCGGCGGCGGGCCCCAGCGGTGCGCCGTGGCGAACCCAACGAGTTCGGCGTCTCCCTCCTCGCTCGTTCGCTCGGCCACGACCGTGTGCTGCGTCCCGTCGTCGATCCAGACGGGGAAATCGTTGTCGAAGCGCTCGCGCGCGTCGTCGGCGACCTGAAAGCGAGCGTCGCAGGCAGCCTGTTCTTCCAGAAAGGCCGTCCAGAGCGCTGCGACGCGGTCTTTGTCCTGCTTCTCAGCTTGGCGAACCGTGAGCATGGGCGATTTCCGATGGGCGATTGGGGATCAGGCCGGCGCTTGCGTTCGCTCGGTGCGCGACTTCAGGTAACCTTCTTCCGCCAGCAGTTCGGCGTTGAGGAGGGCACCGCCGGCGGCGCCGCGCACGGTGTTGTGCGAAAGGAGCGCCATCTTGATGCCCATGATCGAGCACTCGCGCACGCGGCCCACCGAGGTGGTCATGCCCCCGCCCAGGCCGGCGTGGCGGCGCGGCTGCGGGAAGCGCTCCTTCTCGAAGACGCGAATGAACTGTTCCGGCGCGCTGGGTAGTTCTCGTCCGTCGGTCGCCGGGCTGAACGAACGCAGCGCGTCTTTCACCTTTGCGGGGCTCGGCTCGCCCGTCAGGCGGACCGAGACCGCCTCGAGGTGCCCGTCGACGACGGCCACGCGGTTGCACTGCGCGCTGACGGGGAAGCGCGTGTGCTGCACATCGTCGCCGCCTCCGTCGGGGAGCGTGCCCAGAATCTTATGCGGCTCGGAGGCGATCTTGTCTTCCTCCCCGCCGATGTACGGCAGCGCATTGCCGACGGCGTCGAGCGACGGCACGCCGGGGTAGCCGGCTCCGCTCAGGGCCTGCATCGTGACGACCTGCACTGCCTCGACGCCGAAGGCTTCCTGGAGCGGCGCAAGCACGCAGACGAGGCCGACGGTCGAGCAGTTGGGATTGGTCACGACGAAACCGCCGCCGGAATCGCCATTTGCTCCGGTCGCCCCGTCGCCACCGCCGTCGCTCCAGAACTGCCGCTCGATGAGCGCGGCGTGCCCCGGATTGATTTCCGGCACCAGCAGCGGCACGTCGGCCTGCATGCGGTAATTTTTGGCGTTGGAGATGACCGGCAGGCCAGCGGCGGCGAAGGCGCGTTCGATTTGCCCGGCGACCGACGAGTCGAGCCCACTGAAGACGAAGTCGCAATCGTCGAACGCCTCCGGCACGCACTCCTGCACGGTCAGGTCGGCGATGGCCTCAGGCCGAGGCGTGCCCGCCAGCCAGTGAGCCGCTTCGCGGTACGATTGGCCGGCGGATCGCTCCGAGGCCCCCAGCGCGGCGACGTCGAACCACGGGTGGTCGTCCAGAAGGCGAATGAAGGTCTGCCCGACGGCGCCGGTCGCGCCCAAGATGCCTGCGGTTAGGTTCATGTCGTTGGAGTTCGTTTGAGAAGAGGGGCTGTGGTTCGTGGGTCGGCTTGCTCTGAAAATGTGCGTGATGCGTATCGCGTGATGCGTGAAGTGGCTTTCGATAAACGGCGAGGATAAATTCAAGCTCCAATGCTTTCGGAAGAGCGTTGCCAATAGAACCAAAGCGCAGACAATGCGGGCTCTTTTCCTCACGCATCACGAGTCACGCATCACACTCGCCTCCCCGCAAGTCGAAACGGCGCGTTTACCCGCTACGCCTGCTTCCTCGCCAAGACGCCTTCAGGCCGAATCCGCGTGCCGTCCCCCTCCGGCTTGGTGGTGCAGCGAATGTGCGCCGGGATGCCGGCTTCCAGGAGCGGGCGCAGGGCCTTCGGGTGCATCCCCAGCCCGCCCTCGTCGTTGAGGCGCGCGGCCTGCTCCATCGTCAGTTCGTCGATGCGTTCGGCGTCGGGGTCGGTGTTGGGGTCGGCGGTGAAGAGGCCGTCCACGTCGGTCCAGCGCTCGAAGGCGTCGGCTTCGAGAAAGGCCGCCACCAGCGCGGCGGAATAGTCGCTGCCTTCGAAGCCGAGGGTGGTCGTTCGCCCATCGGGCGTGCTGCCCACATATCCGGCCAAGAGCGGCACGACGCCGGGGGCGCAGCCGGCAAACCAGCCGCGCACGTTCTTGGCGGTGGCCGCGCGGTCGACGCGCGCCTCGCCGAAGGCGTCGTCGGTGACGAATAGCTCGGTGGACACGCCGTAGGCGGCATCCAGGTCCTCCGCGCGCAACGCCTCGGCCAGGAGCGGCACCGAACACAGCTCGCCGGTCGCCAGCACGCGGTCGCGCAGTTCCGGCGTCACGCCGTGTTCGCTCGCCTCCCGGAGTGCGTCGGCGCAGCGTTCCAACTCACGCTCCAGGAGCGGCGCGTAGCGGTCGCGCCCGTCGGGCGGAAGCACAGCGTCGGCGTGCTCGGTGTGCCGCTCGCGCATCGCTTCGGCAGCCTGCTCGGGGGCGAGGCGTCCGGCGGCGGCGTCTTCGAGCGCAGCGTCGAGCTGGCGCGTCACGCCGCTGAGCGCGGAGGCCACCACGACGGGGCGCCCGCCCTCTGCCGCGCGCGCCTTGACAATCTGCGCGACCTGACGCATCCGCCCGGGTTCCCCCATGGACGTGCCGCCGAACTTCATGACGGTGGCCGGGCGGTCCGGCGTGCCGTTTTCTGACGTGTTCATCTCAGGCGCAGCGTCTCGGGAAGTCTGCATGAGGGCGTGTGGCGTATGGCGTAAGGCTGCCGGTGTACAGACGCTGGAAAGAAATTCGAAGCAGAACCGTTTCTTGAATGGTCCTGCCGGTAGAATCAGAGCGCGAGCGGTTCAACGTGCTGTCATCACGCATCACGTTTTACGCATCACGTGTTGCGCATCGCGCGCTGCCTTCTGCTTTTTTCAACTATGGATGGGGACGAACGATAAGAAGTGCGCGGTCCACCCCAAACCCGAGAGCAAAAATTTCGCCGCTTATTTGCGCGCCTCCGCGCCGCGAGGCGGCACATGCGCCGCCCCTCGTTGACAGCGCCCGTCGCGCAGGCTACCTTTTCTGTGGCGGTTTCTGTGGCGGTCAGCATCCAGCGATCAGCCTCTCGCCCCGAAAGGCTGACCGCGAAAAGCTGACCGCATCACGCGGTATGACCTTCGCCCCCTGACGGCCGAACGCTTCCGAAAACGCCCCGCTCTTTTTCATTCACCCGCCCCCGCCATGCCCGCCTCCGACACCGACTCGACCCTCATCGACGGGCGCGCCCTCGCTGCCGACGTGCGCGAAGACGTGCGCCGCGAGGTCGCGGAGCACACCGACGCGGGCCGTCGCGCACCAGCGCTGCGCGTCATCCTGGCCAACGGCAGCGCCGCCTCCGCCTCCTACGTGCGCGGCAAGGAAAAAGCCGCCGCCGAGGCGGGGATCGACTCCGATACGCTCCGCTTCGACCCGGACGACGTGACCGAGGACGAACTGCTCGGCACGCTCTCACAGCTCAACGACGACGAGGGCGTCGATGGCATCCTCGTGCAGCTCCCGCTGCCGGACCGCATCGACGAGGCGAAGGTCATCCACGCCATCGACCCGGCGAAGGACGTGGACGGCTTTCACCCCGAAAACACGGGCCGCCTGATGACCGGCGCGGACGGCTTCGTCCCCGCCACCCCCGCCGGCGTCATGGAAATGCTGCGCCGCACCGACGGCGTGGAAACGGAGGGGGCGCACGCTGTCATCGTGGGGCGGTCGAATCTGGTGGGCCGCCCGCTGGCGAACCTGCTGCTGCACCGCGACGCCAACGCCACGGTCACGGTCTGCCACAGCCGCACGCGCGACCTCGGCCGGCACACGCGCACCGCCGACCTCCTCGTCAGCGCCGTGGGGCGGGCCGGCCTCATCCGCGGCGACATGGTGAAGGCCGGCGCCTGCGTGATCGACGTGGGCATCAACCGCATCGACGACGACACGCGTGAGAAAGGCTACCGCCTCGCCGGCGACGTGGACTTCGCAGCCGCCCGCAAGCGCGCCTCGAAGATTACGCCCGTCCCCGGCGGCGTGGGCCCGATGACGATTGCGATGCTTCTGAAGAACACGCTGAAAGCGGCCGTCGGGCGGTCGTCGGAAGGTGAAGCGTAAAACGTGAAACGTGAAACTGCTCGTCCACAGGGGGCAACAAAGAATCCGAGCGAAGGCGCTTTTTGAACAGCGACGCCGGGTAGAAGCAGGCAATCCGCTTTCGACCCGGCGTCCTCACGTTTCACGCAATACGTTTTACGCCCCCCATGCCCTCCGCTTCTCCCGAAACGGCCACGACCGCCGCTCCGCCCCAGTCGGCGGCGCAACAGCTCATGGGCGCCGCGCAGAGCGACACGACCGGGCCGGATGCCGTTCCGCCCGACTCCTCGACGATTCAGCGCCTCAGCGCGGAGGTCAGCGAGGCGACGCGGCTGCTCATGGGCGGGGAGTGGGACTTGCTCTGGCAGCGCGTCTACGCCCTCACCATCGACTTCTTCGTCGGCTTCGTGCCGCGCCTGGTGCAGGCGCTCATCGTGCTGGGGCTGCTGTACCTGCTCTACCGCGGCGTGCGAGTCGTGCTGTTTCGCGTGCTCGACCGCTCGCAGCGCGTCGACGCGGGGCTTCAGGGTATTTTGCTAAAGGTCTACCGCTTCGTGGCGGCCGTTTTCATCGGCGTGCTCGTCCTCGACCAGATCTTCGGCAGCATCGCAGGGCTGGTCGCCGGCCTCTCAATTGCCGGGATCGCCATCGGCTTTGCCGCGCGCGACTCGCTGGAAAACTTCATCAGCGGCGTCACCATCATGATGGACAAGCCTTTCCGCGTCGGCGACAACGTGGAGGTCGACGGCCAGTTCGGCACCGTCGAGGACATCACGCTGCGCTCCACGCGCGTGCGGACCCTCAACAACGAGGTCATGGTGATGCCCAACACGCAGATGATCAACCAGAAGATGCTGAACCACACGATGAAGGACATGCTGCGGGTGGAAATCTTTTTCGGCATCGCCTACAAGGAGCGCCCGCAGGAAGCGCGCGAGGTGGTCCTGACGCTCGTGGACGGCGACAACCGCTGGCACCCGGACTACGAGCCGTCGGTGGTCGTGACGGAGATGGGCGATTCGAGCGTCAACATGCGCCTGCGCCTGTTTCTGAAAAACCCGAAGCAGGAAGTGGCCGTGCGCTGGGAGTACACCGAAAAGGTACGCGAAGCACTGCGCGACGCGGACATCGAGATTCCCTTTCCCCACCTCCAGCTCTTCGTCGACGAGACGAAAGCCTTCGAGGGCGCGCCCTGGATGCCGGCTTCGGGACCGCAGACCGCGGACGGCAGCGGACCGCCGCCGAAGCAGCTGGGCGACGGCTTCTCGGCGGACGACTCCTGATGAGCCGGCCACATGCCTCAGATGCACGACCGCTTTGAGAGGAGTCAGTCGCGAATCCAGTCTTCGATGTCGAGCGCTTCAATACGGTCGTAGTGGCGGACGTTTCCCGTGACGAGCACGGCGCCGCGGGCGAGCGTGACGGCGGCGATGAGCAGGTCGGCATCAGCCAGGCGTTGCCCTTCGAGTTCAAGATCAGCTTTGAGCCGGCCGAAGCGGCGTGCGGCGACGGCGTTCATTTCGAGCACGTCGAGCGTTCCGAGAAAGTCGTCGACGGCTTCTCGGTTTTCACGCGGAGCCGACGACTTGGCCGCTCCATAGTACCATTCGGATGCGACCGTCCACGTCGTCACCACACGGTCATCGGTCTGCCGACGACGTTCGATGACGTGATTGTTGCCGCGCAGGATCTCGATTACCACGTCTGTATCGATTACTCTCTCAGCCTGACCTCCCGACCGGCGGAGCGGGCAGCATAGAGATCACGAATCAGCTTCTCTGGAGGAGCATCCGACTTCCAGCATCCTGCAAGCCGCTTCCACTGTTGTACCTGCATGTCTCTCTCATCGGAAACGTCTTGCTCATACGACATTCCTGTCTGGAGCACGTGGAGGGCCTGTTGCGAAAGGCTTTTTCGGCGCGAATTCGCCTGTTCGCGGAGCCGCTTCAGCAACTCGTCGGGCACGTCCTCAATCGTCAGCGTAGCCATATCGGCTTGTCTCGTTTGGGGGCGGTGATCGGTCCGGAATTCGGATGGGTACGCCAATTTTGCCTGCCTATTTCGTTTCGCAACGTTTCGTTGATCAGATCCGTTTCCCACTGCAGCGCGCGGCTCGACTGCTCCCGCTCACCCTCCGGCCCGAAGAAGCGCACCGTTCCGCCAGTGCGCACCAACCCGACCTCTTTGGCCCCGCGCTCGAACAGCAGAGCGCGCTTCTCTCTCATTTCCGCCTCCGTGTTCGAGGAGGAGAGCACCTCGACGCAGCGTTCCGGCGCGACGGGGCTTGCTTCGGCGTCGTCAGGGATCCGCGCAGCACGGTCCGACGAGATCCAGACCACGTCCGGTACCTTGGTGCCGTCAGCGGTCACGACGGCGAACGCCATTCCGATGCGCCCGGCGGCGTGCTCGTCGAGATGCTCTTCGATGAGCCGCCCGATGCGGTATTGCGCAAAGCTGTTGTCAGATTTGTGCGGGATCAAAAAAGCGGGTCTTCGGGCGTGTTGGGGTTGTTGTCGCGCTCGGTGCGCGGGGACGGGTAGACGTTGCGCGTGCGTTCGAACGCCTCAGGCAGTTTCGCGCCAGCCGTTCCCGAGCCGCTCGGCCAGTGCGGCGAAGCGGTCGGCGACGACGTGCGCACCGGCTTCGCGAAGCGGCTCCTCGGGCATCGACGTGGTGAGTGCAGCCACGCGGCAGCCGGCCGCGCGAGCGGAGCGCACGCCGCTGAGCGAGTCCTCGACGACGAGGCAGCGCTCCGGCGTCACGCCCAGCTTCTCGGCCGTGAGACGGTACGGCTCGGGGTCGGGCTTCGAGCGGGCGACGTCCTCGGCGGTGACGAACGTCTCGAAGTGTTCCTCCCAGCCGAGCGGGTCGAACGCCAGCTCGCGCGTGTGCTGCGAGGCGCTGGTGCAGAGTCCAACCCGGTAGCGCGCGGCGGCGGTTTCGACAAAGGCCTCGGCCCCGTCCATCGGCACGAGTCCGTCCAGGAGGTTCCAGAACTCCTCCCGCTTGCGCTCGATGAGGTCCTGGGCGCTCACGTCGTCGTCGGTGTGGTGGTCGGCCACGTGCTCCAGCACTTCCGCATCGGTGCGGCCCTTGAACTCGTCGTAGACCGCCTCGGGCACGGTGATGCCGAAGTGGTCGAAGACGCGGCGCTTGGCCTCTTCGTGCAACGGCTCGGAGTCGATCAAGACCCCGTCGAGGTCGAAAATCACCGCTTCAAGGTCGTCGGTCAGGGAGTCGTGCTCGGGCATGAGCTTCGCGGTTGCGAGTTTCGGGTTGCGGGTTCGGGTTGCGGTCTGTTGTCAGCCAAAAGCCGTCATCTGTCAATCGCCAATCGCCGATCGCCAATCGTCAATCCGCGTCCCACGTCCAGTCGTTGAGCGCGGCGAGGTGGTCGTAGGCGGTGAGGTCGTGCTGAAGCGGCGTGATCGAGACGGAGCCGTCGTCGATGGCGTCAAGGTCGGTGCCGTCGCCCTCGTCGAGGTCCACGAACTCGCCGGCGAGCCAGTAGTAGGGCTGGTCGAACGGGTCGACGCGCCGGGCGAAGGCCTCCTCCCAGCGCGAGTGCGCCTGCCGCGTGACGACGAGCTCGCCCAGTTCCTCGACGGGACGATTGGGAATGTTGACGTTCAAGAGCACCCCGTCCGGCAGGCCCTTCTCCAGCACGCGCCGGGCCACCCGCCGGGCCACCTGCGCGGCCGCGTCGTAGTGGCCGCCGTCCCACGCGCACAGCGAAAAGGCCGCTGCGTCGACCCCCAGGATCGACGCCTCGGTCGCCGCGCTGACCGTGCCGGAGTAGAGCACGTTGACGGCGGTGTTGGGGCCGCGATTGATCCCGCTGACCACCAGCTGCGGCGGGCGCGGCAACAGCTGGTGCGCCGCCAGCTTCACGCAGTCCGCCGGCGTGCCGCTGACGGCGTACGCGCCGGCGACTCGTCCATCGGCGCGATGACGTGCACTTCGCCGAGATTGCCCATCACCCCGGCGAGCGCCGCGATGCCCTCCGAGTCGATCCCGTCGTCGTTGCACACCAGAATCAACGGGGGGTTTTCGGGCGAGCCGTCGGTTCGATCTTCCATCGCGTTGCTCAGGTAATGGGGGGTCGTCCGTTCGCTACACTCACTGGTTCGTGGGTCGTCCTCACCACGAGGGCATGACACAAGGCCCCTCGCTGACGCTCGCTCGTTCGTTCGTTGTTCGTGGATCGTGCTTTTCTACTACCGTCGCCGGCGGAACGAGAACGAACAACGACTCACGAATCAATAACTTTCCTCCTCGCCCGGAAAGTCGCGCTCGCGCACGTCTTCCACGTAGCGCTCGACGGCGTCGACGACCGTTTCGTCGAGGCGGGCGTAGCGGCGCACGAAGCTCGGATTAACATCGGTCGTCAGCCCCAGGAGGTCGTGCGAGACGAGCACCTGCCCGTCGCACCCGTCCCCTGCCCCGATGCCGATTACCGGGATCGAGAGGGCCTCGGACACCTCCTTTCCCAGCGCGGCGGGAATCTTCTCCAGGACGAGCGCAAAGCAGCCGGCCTCTTCGAGCCGCTCAGCGTCGCGGCGGAGCCGGTCGGCCTCCGCTTCGTCCTCGGCGCGCACCTGCCACGTGCCAAACTCGTAGATCGACTGCGGCGTGAGACCGAGGTGGCCCATCACGGGAATCCCCGCCTCCACGATGCGCTCCGCGGCCCCGGCGACCGGCGCGCCGCCTTCCATCTTCACCGCATGTGCTCCGGTTTCTTTCATCACGCGGATCGCCGAGGCGAGCGCTTCTTTGTTGTCGCCCTGAAAGGACCCGAAGGGCAAATCCACCACCACGAGCGCCCGCTCGGTGCCGCGCACGACGCACTGCGCGTGGTAGACCATGTGGTCGAGCGTCATCGGCAGGGTCGTCTCGTGGCCGGCCATGACGTTGGCGGCGGAGTCGCCGACCAAGAGCACGTCCACCCCTGCGCGGTCGAGGAGGCGCGCGGAGGTGTAGTCGTAAGCGGTGAGCGTGGCAATGGGCGTGCCGGCCGCCTTGAGCGCGCGCAGCGTCTGCGTGGTGACGCGCTCGGCATCGGTCGGGCCCGCGTAGTCGTCGTCGCCGCCCGCAGAGGGCGCCGCGGCGCCGGAGGAAGCGGTCGTCGAAGCCGGGGGCGTGCTCATCGGGGAAGCGGGGCGGGACGCGCGAAAGAGAGCGCACAGGCGACAACATACGAATCAGCCCGCTCCCACGCAGCCGCTCGGCGCGGCCTCGCAAAATGAAATCCCCCGTGCAACGCGAAAAGCGGGTCCCCGCACCGCGGCTGGGACCCGCTTCTGCCGATTCCTGTTTGCCGGGAAACGTTACCGTCCACCGCCGCCGCTGCCGACCGGCAGCTCGCCGGGATCGACCTCGCCGCCGGCGTCCCCCGGCTGAAGCTCCACGCCCAGGCGCGAGGCGACCGCCTGCGTCACGTCCGTCACGGCCGCATCGTCGGTGTAGACGAGTGCCTGCTCGGTGATGACGAAGTCGAGCCCCTGCTCCTCGGCAACCGTCTCGACGGCGCTGCGGTACTTGTCGATGACCGGACGCAAAAGCTCGCGCTCCTGCTGCGCGATTTGCCGGCGGAGCTGCTGCATCTCCTCCCGAAGCTGCTGCTGCTGCTCACGCAGCCGGCTCATGCGCTCCTGGCGCGTCTGCTCGGAGAGCATCTGGCTCTGGTTCTGGAACTTTTGCACGCGCTGCTGGAGCTGCTGCTGCTTCTGCTGAAGCTGCTGGCGCTCGGACTGTACTTGCTGCTGAAGCTGCTGCTGCGCCTGCTGCATCTCCGGCATCTCGGCCAGGACGGCCTGCTCGGTGATGTACCCGGCCCGTTGCGCCTGCGCGACCCCCTGCGGAGCCGCGACCCCAACCAACAGCGCGACGAAAGCCCCCACCGCCGACAGAAGCCGGTGCGAAGAAAGACGGGACATGAGCGTGCGTCGGTGAGTCATGGGAACGAGTGTGATGTGTGAAACAAATGGACGAAGCCAAACGGGCGAAAGCGCCGCTGTTACGGGTGCTGTTACGGTTGCGCGGAGGGCTCTCTGCGCGAGGACGACGACGAGGCGGCGGCCTGTTCTGTTTCCTCATCAACATCGATGCCAAGTTCTTCGAGCACCTCACCGCTAAGGTCGAGGTCGGGGTTGGCGTACATGAAGAGCGCCGGGCCGCTCTTGTCGATGACGTAGTCGTAGCCTTCGGCCTCGGCGATGGACTGCGCCGCCGCCAGCACGCGCTCCTGGATCGGGCGCATCAGTTCCTTCTGGCGCTGGTAGAGCCGGCCCTGTTCAGGACCGAAGTAGCGCTGGCGCAACTGCTGCACCTGCTGGCGCGCCTGCTCGATCTGCCGGCGCTGCTGCTTGCGCTCCTCGTCGGTGTAAAGCAGTTCGCGGGCGCGAAACTCTTTCTGAAGCGTGTCGACGCGGGCTTCCTGGTCGGCGATTTCCTGCTCCCACTGTTTCGTCAGGCGGTCCAGGCGCTGCTGCACCGTGGCGTACTCGGGCACCTGTTCGAGGATGTACTGCGAATCGACGTAGGCGATCTCCTCCTGCGCCGACACCGGGGC
>PXTR01000017.1 GCA_003023245.1 Bacteroidetes bacterium QS_8_68_15
GGAAAACTTGCCCAAAGCGCGCCGCTTCACCCGCGAGATCGACGCCTCGGTCGTGCTGGTGAACGCGTCCTCGCGCTTCTCCGACGGCGGCCAGCTGGGGCTGGGGGCAGAAATCGGCATCTCGACCACCAAGCTGCACGCCTACGGCCCGATGGGCCTGAAGGCGCTCACGACGCAGAAATTCGTCGTCTACGGCGACGGGGAAACGCGGGATCGCACTGCGTGACTCGTGATTCGTGACTCGTGATGCGTGAGGCTGCCGGTCAGCGGTCGTTGAAAACGAATGCGAGCGCCGGCGCTTTCTGAATTGGTATTGCCGGTAATGCCGGAGCGCAGCCCCCTCGGCCGGGCGTCAGTCACGCAACACGCATCACACGCCCCGGTCTGCTAAAGACCTCTTCAACCAAAACCTCCTCGATGCAACCCCAAACGCACGTAGACAAGTTCGGCGGCACGTCCGTCGCCACGCCCGAGCGCATCCGCCGCGCCGCCGAGCTGGTGCAGCCAGGCGCCGACTCCTCCGAAGACGCGCGCCGCGTGGTCGTCGTCTCCGCGCTGGGCGGTGTAACCGACGAGCTGCTCGCCCTGATCGACGCGGCGCTGGAGCGCACCGGCGACCACGACGACCGGCTCGACGCCCTGCGCCGGCGCCACCTCGACGCCGCCGAGGCGCTGGCGGCCGGCGGCGACCGCGACGCGCTCACCGACGCCCTCGACGCCCGCTTCGACGAGCTGGCCGAACTGATCGACGGCGTCTCGCTGCTGCGCGAGTGCACCGCTCGCACGCGCGACGCCGTCACCAGCACCGGCGAGCGCGCCTCGGCCCTGCTCGTGGCCGCCGCCTTTCGCGCCGCCGGAAGCGACGCGCAGGCCCTCGACGCTGCCCGCGGCGACCTGGTTCGCACCGACGACGCCTTCGGCGAAGCCAACGTGCAGTTCGACGCCACCGAGCGCCTCATCCACGAGCGCTTCGAGGCGCTGCCGGACGAGCAGGTCGCTGTCGTGACCGGCTTCATCGGAACCACCGAGCGCGACGTGGTGACGACGCTGGGCCGCTCCGGCAGTGACTACACGGCCACGCTCCTCGCCGCCGCGCTGCGGGCCGAGCAGGTCACGATCTGGACAGACGTGGACGGGGTGCTTTCCTCCGACCCCGGCCTGGTGCCCGAGGCCGCTCCGCTGGAGCAGATCAGCTACCGCGAGGCGGCCGAAATGGCCTACTTCGGCGCGCAGGTGCTCCACCCGCGCACCATGCAGCCGCTTCAGGAGCGCGACATCCCGCTGCGCATCAAAAACACGCTGCGCCCCGAGCGGGCCGGCACGCTCATCTCCAGCGCCATCACGCGCGTCGAGGGCCACGTCAAGGCCATCACCACCGTGCGCAGCGTGGCGCTCGTCATGCTTGAAGGCGCCGGCATGATCGGCACGCCCGGCATCTCCGCCCGCGCCTTCAGCGCGCTGGCCGAGCGCCGCATCAACGTGCTGATGATCTCACAGGCGTCGAGCGAGCAAAACATCTGCATCGCCGTGTCGGAGGCGGACGCCAAGGCCGCGACCGACGCGCTCGAAGAAGCGTTCGCGCCGGAGCGAGCGCGCGGGGACGTGAGCCGCATCTTCGCCCAAAAGGACTGCGCCATCGTCTCGGCGGTGGGCGAGGAGATGCGCCGGCGCCCCGGGCTGGCCGGGCGCATGTTCTCCACGATGGGCCGCAGCGGCGTCAACGTGCTGGCTATCGCGCAGGGGGCTTCCGAGACCAACATCTCCGCGGTGGTGCGCGACGGGGAGACGCAGCAGGCCGTGCGCGCCCTCCACGAAGCCTTCGCCCTGGCCCGCACCCGCGCGCACGTCTTCCTGATCGGCACCGGGGTGGTGGGAGAGAAATTCCTGGAACTGGGGGCCGAGCAGGCGTCGGTGCTGTTGGACGAAATGAGCCTGAATCTCCAGCTCGTCGGCCTGGCCAACACCTCGCAGATGGTGTGGGACGCCGAGGGCATTCCCTTCGACGGCGCCCTGGAACGCCTGGCCGAGGAGGACCGCTCGACCGACCTGGAGGTCATCCTGGAGCGCCTGGCCGAAAGCCGCCTCGACCGCCTGATCGTCGTCGACGCGACCGCCTCGGACACTGTCGCGCGCCATTACCCGGATCTCCTCGATGAGCGCGTGGCCGTCATCACGCCCAACAAGCGCGCCAACACGCAGAGCCACGACTTTTACCGCCGCCTCCAGCGCGCCTCACACCGGCGGCGCGTGCCCTACCTCTACGAAACGACCGTCGGCGCCGGGCTGCCGATCCTCTCCACGCTGCGCGGCCTCCTCGACAGCGGCGACCGCATCGACCGCATCGAGGGCGTCTTCAGCGGCACGCTGGCGTATCTCTTCGACGCGCTCGCCGCGGGCCGCGCCTTCTCCGAGGCCCTACGCGAAGCCCGCAACCAGGGCTTCACCGAGCCGGACCCGCGCGACGACCTGGGCGGCGAAGACGTGGCGCGCAAGCTGCTGATTCTGGCCCGCGAGATCGGCATGCCGCTCGAACGCGACGACCTGACCGTCGAGTCGCTCGTCCCGCCTGAACTGATGGAAGGCTCGGTCGAGCGCTTCATGGAGCGCATTGGCGAGGTAGACGCTGACTGGCAGGAGCGCGTCACCGAGGCAGAGCGTGAAGACGAGCGCCTCCAGTACGTCGGCCGCATCACGCTGGACAGCGCCACCGGCACGCCGCGCGGAGAGGCCAGCGTGCGCGTGCGCTCCGTCGGCCCCGAGTCGCCGTTCGCCCGCCTGCGCGGAACCGACAACATGGTCGTCTACACCACGGCTCGTTACCAAGAAAACCCGCTCGTCATTCAGGGGCCCGGCGCCGGCCCGGACGTGACGGCTGCCGGCATTCTTTCGGACGTGGTGGAGGCAGCGCAGCGGGTGTCGTAATGCGTGAAACGTGTTGCGTGAAACGTGATGCGTGAGGCAGCCATTCCGGTTCGCTCGCGCTGGAATGCTACCGGCGATGCCGTTCGGAACGCATTAACGCTCGAATGCTCGCTCCGCGCCCGTAAACGGGCAACCTCACGAATCACGCATTACGCATCACCCCCTTCTCTTCCCGGTAGTGGTTAATCGCTTGTCGATACAGACTGGTTGTACTCGTGGATGAACCACTTCGTGACCCACCGATGATACGCGTCGGACTTCGAGAAGGCCAGTCGCCCCGAGTCCGAAGCGCGCCAAGCGCCGTGAGAATGTGGCAGTTCCAGCGCTCAAGGCGCGAGGTCTCACCGCTACCTTTCTCGGTCGACTGGTGCGTCTCGTCAGGAAAGACTTTTTGGTAGGCGGCCCAGAAGTCCGAGAAGCTCTGGCAACTCCGGTAGCTTCCGGGAATGCGTTCGAAGAGCTTTTGGCAACTGTCTTCGCTCCGGTCGCCGAGAAAAAACGCCACGACTTGGCGCGTGCGCCTGCATAGCGCCACCCACAACCACCGCTTGTTCGCTTTCTTTTGCACAAACGACCACATCTCGTCCAACTCGATCACGTCGTCTTCTTCGGCAGTCTGGAGCGTTTCGGTCAAGGGCGCTTCTGCTTTTTTTTCAGCCACGCGGACACCGTCTGTCGGGCCACCCCGAAGATGCGCCTCAAACCTCGGAGGCTCGTGCCCTCCCGGTAAGCGCGCAGAATGCGCTCTTTTTGCCTTTCGGTGTAGTCGGTCCGTTTCGGACTGAGCACGCGGCTCTTGCCGCATTCTCGGCACAGGTAGCGCTGCGACCCCGAAGAGGTCTTGCCATCTTTGACGAGACGTTCGCTGTCGCAGTTAGGGCATGTGGCCGCCTTGACCGTCAAAAGCATAGCTGGAATCACGTGTCGATGAAAGCGGACGGAGACGCCCTCTGCAACTCACAAAGATCGACACAAGTTTACCACCACCCTCTTCCCCTCCCTACAACGATCCAGAACAGCGTGAACGCCCCCTCCGAGATCGCCCCTCCGACCGAAGCTCCCGCGGCGACCGCCTTTGCTCCGGCGTCGCTTTCGAACCTCGGCCCCGGCTTCGACACGCTGGGGCTGGCGCTGGATGGGATCGGCGACACCGTCGAGGCGTGGCGCACCGACGAGCCGGGCGTCCACGTCGCGCCGGCGGACGACCCGAACGCGCCGTCGATTCCGCTCGACCCGACGCAGAACACGGCCGCGGTCGCGGCGGCGCACGTGCTCCACGAAGCGCGGCGCGCTCACTCCTCCTCACCGGTGCTGGACGGCGGGGGGATGGCGCTGCGCATCGAGAAAGGCATTCCCATCGGCTCGGGGATCGGCGGGTCGGCGGCGGGGCGGGCGCGGCGAATCGGCTGCTGGGGACGCCGTTCGAAAAAGAGGCGCTCGCCGAAGCGGTGCTGGCCGGCGAAGAAATCGCCTCCGGCAGTCGCCACGGCGACAACGCGCTACCGGCGCTCTTCGGAGGGCTGATGCTCGTCTCGCCGGAGAACCCGAGCGTCTACCGTCGCCTCACGCTGCCCGCGCCGCTGCCGGTGGCCCTCGTGGTGCCGGAGCTCTCCATCTTGACCAACGACGCGCGCGCGACGCTGCCCGAGCGCGTGGCCCGCGCTGATGCCACCGCCACCGCGGCCGCGCTGGCGTTCATGATCGACGCCTTCTGCTGCGGCGACTACGACACCGTCGGCGAGCACATGATGAGCGACCGCATCGTGGAGCCGGCGCGCGCGCGGTTGGTGCCGTGCTACGAGGCGGTGCGCCGCGCCGCGATGGAAGCCGGCGCCCTCGGCTGCGCGCTCACTCCTCCTCACCGGTGCTGGACGGCGGGGGGATGGCGCTGCGCATCGAGAAAGGCATTCCCATCGGCTCGGGGATCGGCGGGTCGGCGGCAGGCGGCGCGCTTCGTCACCCGCACCGACGAAGCAGGAATGGAGGGGCGGTGAGGGCAGACGGAGGCGTCTTTGTCTCGGATGCTTTGCCGCGTTTCGGACACATTGACCGCCCTTCTCATCTTCCCGAAAGGGCGCGGCCTGAACAACTTTGCAACCTTCAACCTGCCCCCCCGTCTTGCCTCACTTCACCAGCACCCGCGGCGACGCGGCGTCCGTCTCTTTCGAAGACGCGCTCCTGCGTGGCCTCGCCCCCGACGGCGGCCTGTTCGTGCCCGAGACGATTCCGTCCCTGGCCCCGGCGGGCGAGGAAGACGACTCGTTTCCCGAACGGAGCGCGCGCGTGCTCACCCCCTGGCTCGCCGACGAAATCGCGTCCGAAGCGCTGCGCGCGATCACGGCCGACGCGCTCGACTTTCCCGTTCCGCTCGTGCCGCTCGCAGAGGGCCGCGACAGCGGGCTCGGCAGCGTGCACGTGCTGGAACTCTTCCACGGGCCGACGCTCTCGTTCAAGGACGTTGGCGCGCGTGTGATGGCGCGGTGCATGGCACATTTCATGAAAGGACGTAACGACAAGCTCACCATCCTGGTCGCTACCAGCGGCGACACCGGCAGCGCTGTAGCCGACGGCTTTGCCGGGCAGCCCGGCGTCGAGGTCGTGCTGCTCTTTCCCGAAGGCCAGGTCAGCCCCGTGCAGGAGCGGCAGCTCGTCGCGCAGCGCCCCGGCGTGCAGGCGCTGGCGGTGGACGGCCCCTTCGACGATTGCCAGCGTCTCGTCAAGGAGGCGTTTCAGGACGAGGAACTGTCTTCGGCGCTGCTGCTCTCCTCGGCCAACTCGATCAACGTGGGGCGCCTGCTTCCGCAGATGCTCTACTACGTCTGGGCCGCCGAGCAATTCGACGAGGAGGTGCTCTTCTGCGTCCCCAGCGGCAACCTCGGCAACCTCACCGCCGGCGTCCTGGCCGCGCGCAGCGGGCTGCCGGTGCGCCGCTTTCTCGCCGCGCACAACACCAACGACTTCTTCCCGCGTTTCCTCGAAGGCGGACCAAACGAGTTTGCCGAGTCGGAGCGCACCCTTTCCAACGCGATGGACGTGGGCGCGCCGAGCAACTTCGAGCGGCTGCACGGGCTGCTTTCCGAAGAGGAGCTGCGCGCGACGATCTGGGGCGCCAGCGTGTCGGACGAGGCGACGCTGCAAGCCATGCGGCGCGTCTACGACGCCACCGGCTACGTCGCCGACCCGCACACTGCCGTGGGCCTCGAGGCGGTGCGCCGCTACCGTCGAGCGACCGGGGGCGAAAAGACGCCCGCTGTGGTGCTCTCGACGGCGCACCCGGCCAAGTTTCCGGCCGTCGTGGAAGACGCCCTCGGCTTCGAGCCGGACGCCCCGGATCGCCTCGCCGCGCTCTGGGGGGAGGACCCCTACTCCGAGCCGCTCGCCCCGACGCTGGAGGCGCTTCGGGGAAAGCTGCTGCCGTGAGGTGTGATGCGCCTCCGACGAGCCGCGAACGGCGTTTGCAGAAGCCCCTTTTCCGTTACGTAAAAGTCGCATTTGGGCGAAATGAAATTTTCACATTCTCGTTTAGCGTGACATTCGTATTCGCGCGTGCTGTCCGTTAGGGTTTGAAGCATCGAGACGACTTTTTGCCCAACGGTCCCCGTTCCCATGCCTACGCTCTCTTCCGTCCTTCGCCGCGCCGCCCTCGCCGCGTTGATCCTTCCCGCGCTCGCGCTTGCGGCCTGTACCGAGCAGCAGCAAGAGCAAACCGAGCAGCAGCCGGCCCAGCAGCAGCCGGCCCAGCAGCAGGAGGCCCAGCAGCAGGCCGGCGAGGAGAGGCGCCAGTTCCGCGCCGAGGCCGAATCCCAGCTCAACGACCTGGACAACCAGATCAGCGACCTTGAGCAGCAGGTGGAGCAGGCCGGCCAAGAAGGCCAGCAGGAGCTTCAGGGCACCGTGCAGGAGCTGCGCCAGGAGCGCGACCAGCTCCAGAGCGAGATGTCACAGCTGGAGGGGGCCTCCGAGTCGGAGTTTCAGGACATGCGCTCCGACATGTCGCAGCGCCTCAACGACCTTCAGATGCGCACCGAGCAGGCAGAGATCAACGCCATGCAAAGCAAGCAGGAGGTGCAGCAGTACGCGCAGACGCGCATGCAGGAGATCGACCGCAAGATGGAGTCGCTCGAACAGAACATGCAGAACGCCGGCGACGACGTCCGCACCGAGTACCAGTCGCAGATGGAGGACCTGAAGCAGGAGCGTCAGGAGCTCGACCAGCAGATGCAGAAGCTGGAAAACGCTTCTGACCAAGAGTTTCAGGACATACAGTCCGAGTTCGCCAGCGCCCTCGCGGGGGTGGGCCAGAGCCTGCGCCAGGTGTCCAACGACGTGGAAAGCGCCCTCCAGAGCGCCGGGCAGGAGCTCCAAGAGGAAGCCCAGGAGGTGCAGCAACCGGGGGAGCAAGAAGGATGAGTCTGTAGGTTTGTAGGTGGGGACGTGTAGAGGAGATAACATCGAACGTCCCCACCTACAAACGCCCACATCTACACACGTACCAATACCCGTCCTCGCGTGCGCCCGGCGAGCACGTCGTCGGCCGCCCGGGAGACCTCGTCGAGGGACACGACGCGGCCGGTGAGGCGATCGTAGTCGGCGTCGGTCAGCGTGCGGGCGAGATGTTGCCAGGCGGTGCGGCGACGCGCGTTCGGACACGTGTTCGAGTCGATGCCCAGCAGGCTCGCGCCGCGCAGGATGAACGGAAAGACCGTCGTGTGCAGTTCGTGCCCGCCGGCGTTGCCGAAGGAGGCGACCGCCGCGTGCCGCTGCATCTGGCTCAGCAGCGTCGCCAGCGTGTCGCCGCCCACCGCGTCGACCGCGCCGGCCCACCGCGCCGACTGCATCGGCTGCTCCGGGCCGCCGGAAAGCTCGCGCCGGTCGAGGATGCGCGCTGCGCCGAGGTCGCGGAGGTAGTCGTGTGCATCGGGGCTGCCGGTCGCGGCGACCCCCTCGGCGCCGGCCGCAGCCAGCAGGGTTACGGCCACGCTGCCCGCCGCGCCGCTCGCGCCGGTCACGACGATCTCTCCCACCTCGGCGAGATCCGCGTCGCCGTAAAAGTCGTGTTCGTCGAGCGCCATCACGGCGAGTGTGGCGGTGAGCCCGGCGGTGCCCGCAATCATGGCCTGGCGGAGCGTCAGCCCGTCGGGCAGCGGGACGAGCGCGCTCGCCGGCACGCGCTGGCGCTCGGCGTAGCCGCCCGGACGCTCTTCCCCCAGCCCCCAGCCCGTGCCGATGACCTCGTCGCCCTCGGCGAAGGCGTCCGACGCGCTCTCGGCCACCGTTCCCGCCAGGTCGATTCCCGGCGCGAAGGGGAAGTCGCCGCGAATGATTTTGCCACGCCCGGTGACGGCGAGCGCGTCCTTGTAGTTCAGCCCCGAGTAGGCGACCTGCACCCGCACCTCGCCGTCAGCGAGCGATTCGTCGGGAGCGTCGCGGAGCTGGAGCGTGCCGCCCCGTTCGTCGAGAAACAGCGCGCGTGGCATAGGCGAAGGGCAAATGGCGAGGGGCGAAGCGACGGGCCCCTTGCGGGTCTCCCCCTTGTGGTGGAGGTACTCGAGGCCATCCGCGTTACGGCAGCAGGTCGGCGAGGCGGACGGCGAATCCGTCGAGCACCTGCGAGGGCGCCTCGTCGGTTTTCTGTCGCACGCCCCGGCTTGCGAACGCGCCCTCCTCGGTGCGCCCGAGCACGTCGATGGTTTCCTCCATCGGGTCGACGATCCAGTACTCCTGCGCCCCCGTTTCGGCGTAGACGCGGCGCTTTTTCGTCAGGTCGTAGTAGCCGGTGGAGGGGGAGAGCACTTCCACCACGAGGTCCGGCGCGCCTTCGATGCGCTCTTCGATGATCGCGGCGCGTTCGTGGGAGATAAAGAGCACGTCCGGCTGGTAGGCGTCCTCGTCGGTGAGATGCGTGTCGAGCGGCGCGACGTACACCATTCCGAGATCATGCTCGTCAACGAAAGCGAGCATCTTAGCACTCAGACGGGTGACGATGTGCTGATGCGTGGGCGTGGGAGACGGCATTTCGATCAGCTGGCCGCCGACGAGTTCGTAGTAGGGCGGCCCCTCGGGCAAGGCTTGGAAATCAGCGAGCGTGGCTTTTTCTTTGAGCGCAGGCATGGGGCTTCGCAGTTGCGGGTTTGGAGTTCGCGTTTGGCGTTTTTTCGCGTCCACTTTCCAACGTTCAACCTTCCACTTTCAACTCATTCCGTCGCATTGATGAGGCGCATGAACTCCGCGCGCGTAGTCGATTCCATCAGCTGGCCGCTCATGGCACTGGTGGTGGTCGTGGAGTTTTGCTTTTCGGCCCCGCGCATCATCATGCACAGGTGCTGCGCCTCGACGACGACGCCGACGCCCTGCGGACGCAACACCTCGTCGATGGCGTCGCGGATCTGGATAGTCATGCGCTCCTGCACCTGCAGCCGCCGGGCGAACACGTCCACCACGCGCGGGATCTTCGAGAGGCCCACGATGCGCCCGTCGGGGATGTAGGCCACGTGCGCCCGCCCAAAGAATGGAATCATGTGGTGCTCGCAGAGGCTGAACACCTCCACGTCCTTGACGAGGATCATCTCGGAGTAGTCCTCCTCGAAAATGGCCGCTTCGAGAATGGCCTCGGGGTCTTTGGCGTAGCCGTGGGTGAGAAACTGCCACGACTTGGCCACGCGCTCGGGCGTCTTCTCCAGCCCCTCGCGCCCGGGGTCTTCGCCCAGTATCTTGAGCACCTGCGTGACGTGGTCGGACAGCCCTTCGGTCGTGGCGCGGTCGTAGATGTCGCGCCGACGGTAGAGGGGGGTCTCGTCGTGGTCGGGCGCCGCGCCGTCGGTGCTGCCGTTGACGGGGCTGATATCGTCGGAAAGCTCTTTGGTCGACATTTCGGGTTGAAGGTTGGACGTTGAAGGTTTTCAGGTCGCCGGCGTCAAAAATACTCCCGCACGCCCTCACTTCCACACTCACTCCTCGCCGTAGTAATCGACGAAGTTGCGCTCCGTCTCGTAGAGGCGCACGCGGTGCAGGTCGGCGCCGGAGGGCACGTGGCCGTCGAGGCGGTCCCAGATGGCGACGGCGAAGTTCTCGGTCGAGGGCAGAATGCCGTCCATGAAGTCGACGGTGCGGTTGAGGTTCTGGTGGTCCACCTCATCGAGCACACGCTCTTTGATGACGCCTTTGAGCACGCCGAGGTCGGCGACGTAGCCGCGCTCGGCGTCCGGCTCGCCGGCGACGGTGACTTCGAGCCGGTAGTTGTGGCCGTGAAAGTGCGGGCTGTTGCACTTGCCGAAGGCCCGCCGATTCCATTCGGCAGACTTTTCGGGGTTGTGCAGGCGGTGCGCGGCGTTGAAGTGCGCCTTGCGCGTAGCGTAGACCGTAGGCATGGCGATTTTCGATTGGCGATGTTCGATTGTAAGTTGATTCCTGTGCCGCGCTGGGGGCGGCTCGAATAGCACGAAAGCGGGGGCCGAATGGTCCTGCGTCAGCGTGGTGAAGAAGCAGGGTAGGACCGCCCCCCGGCGGCCCGGCGGCGGCGGTACGAGAAACGTTGGACCTTCAACCCGCACCCCGAAACCGTGAAGCCATGACGATATTCCAACAAATCATCGACGGCGAAATCGAAGCCGACATCGTTCACGAAGATGACCGGTGCGTGGCCTTCCGCGACAACAACCCGCAGGCGCCGACGCACATTCTCATCGTGCCGCGCACGCCCATCCGCGACCTCGACGCCCTCTCCGAAGACGACGCGCCGCTGGTGGGGCACCTCTTCGTCGTCGCGCGCCGGATCGCCGCCGCGGAAGGCCTCGACGACGGGTACCGCACCGTCTTCAACGTGGGCGCCGATGCGGGCCAGAGCGTCGACCACCTGCACCTGCATCTCCTGGGCGGCCGCTCGCTCTCCTGGCCGCCGGGGTGAGAAATAGAGCGCGGAAGTGCACCCCGAGAGTACTTGCACCGCAAGGGCATGACCTGTCGGCCCGTCGCTTCGCTCCCAGCGCGGGGGTGTTTTTGACGCCGGCGAGCTAAAAAACGTTCAACCTCCAACTTTCTGCCCTGACCGAAGGCGACCTGACCGGAGAGAAGTAGTGCCCCGGGCGAAGTACTGCGCCGTCAAGCGTGATTCTTGGTCCTCCGAGGTTCTGCCACGAAGCTTCGACGATGGACGACGGGCGACGGACGACGCCACGCCGCTCCGTCGTCGGTCGTCTATCGTCCATCGTCTTTTTCGGACTGCTCAGGGCACCGCAGGTAAGCAGAGACCGTTACTTAAATATTGACGATTGACAAAGCAGTACCCCTGTGGTGGAAGAAATGCCCTCGGGGTGAACCCGCAACCACGAAGCCATGACCACCCTCGGCGTGACCGGCGGCATCGGGAGTGGGAAGACGACGGCCTGTCGCGTCTTCGAAACGCTGGGGGCGGAGGTCTTCTACGCCGATGACGAGGCCAAGCGGCTGATGGTCGAGCACGCGGCGCTGCGCGCGGACATCACGGCCGCCTTCGGCCCCGGAAGCTACGACTCCGACGGCGAGCTGAACCGCGCACACCTGGCCGAGCGGGTCTTCGCCGACCCCGAGCAGGTCGAACGCATCAACGCGCTGGTGCACCCGCGCGTCTTCGAAGCATTCGCCCGGCGCGAGGCCGAAGCGGAGGCTGCCGGCACGGAACTGCTCGTCTACGAAGCCGCGCTGATTTTCGAGTCCGGGCACGCGGACGCCCTCGATGCCGTCACCGTCGTAGACGCGCCCGAGGCCGTGCGCATCCGTCGCGTCATGGCGCGCGACGACGCGAGCGAGGCGGAGATCCGAGCGCGCATGGCGCACCAGCTCGACGCCGCCGAAAAGCGTCGCCGTGCCGACTACGTCATCGCCAACGACGGCGCGGAGGGCGACCTGCGCGCGGAGGTGGAGCGCGTCCGCCGCGCCGTGCTGGAAGCCGCCGCGTAGGGATCGTCGCGCTCGCTTTGGAGTACCGCCACGTTCAAGTCGCGCCGGAAGGAAGACGCGAGCCTGCGAACGCAACGAAAACGGACCGGCAGGGACGACCGCTTGATCACAGACCTCGTTGATTTTTAGCGTGCGTTCGCTCTGCGACTTCTTCGAGCTACGCGACCGTCCCTCAAAAGCCGCGTCGATCGTCTCCCCTCACGCCCCCACGCCTCGTCATGAGTATCGAACGCCTCCTCCGCTGGCTGGTGATCGCCATCGTGCTGGTGGCGGCCGTGTCGCTCCTGGATGTCGTCATTGACCTCGCCAGCTGGCTCCTCGAAATCGCCGTGCCGGTGCTGCTCATCCTGCTGGGCGTCGCCGTCGTGCTGCGCTTCTTCGGCTACTGGCGCAAAAAACGCCGGCGGTGACGACGTAAGGGAGGCGGGCGGGAGCGTGGATGCGGGGGGTCGAACGCCGGTGGACTGAACACTTCAACCTTCAACTTTCAACCCCTCCGTGCCTGCCGCCGACCGCACTGACGACCGCGCTGCCGACATCGGCGCTTGCATTTCCTCTGAGACGGCGCCATTACGCCGCATGCTCGTGCACACGCCGGGGGCTGAGATGGACCTCGTCTCGCCGGAAAACCGCGAAGCGCTGCTCTTCGAAGACATCCTCTTCACCGGCACGGCGCGGCACGAGCACGAACTGATGTGCGCCCTCTTCCGCATGGTCACGGGGCGCGACGACGTGGTGCTGCACTTGCGGACCCTGCTGGCCGAGACGTTCGAGCAGGAGGAGGCGCGCGCCGGCTTCATCGGGCAGCTCTGCCGCGCCGAGCCGGAGCGCAACCTGACCGCCGTCGAAGACGATCTGCACCGCCTCTCGCCCGGCGACCTGCTGTCCTTCGCGCTCACCGGGCACACCGAGCTGCCGGTGCAGATGCCGCCGCTGCCAAATCTCTTCTTCACGCGCGACCTCGCGGCGGCGGTGCGCGACCACATCGTGCTGGGACGCACCGCGCAGGCCGCGCGCTCCCGCGAAGGCGTCCTGCTGCGCACCGTGCTGCGCCACCATCCGGCGTTCGACGAGCTGAGCGACCGCCTCATCGAACTCCCCGAGGGGGTCACGCTCGAAGGCGGCGACGTGCTCGTCCCGCATCCGGAAGTGGTGCTGATTGGGCACTCGCAGCGATCTTCCTTCGGCGGCGTCATGGCCGCCGCGCGCGCGCTATTCGCGCAAACGCCCGTCGAGCACATCTTCGCCGTCGAAATCCCGCAGCGCCGCTCCTGCATGCATCTCGACACCGTGCTGACCTTCGCCGCGCCGGACGAGTGCGTGGTCTACCCGCCGCTCTTGGAGCGCGCCGGGTTCGGCTACGTCGTGCATCTCACGCCCACCGGAGAGACAGGCCGCTTCGAAACGGACATGCGCCCGACGCTGCGCCACGCGCTGCAAGAGGTAATGGGGCACGACATCGACTTCATCCCCTGCGGCGGCGACGAGCCGCTGCACCAGGCGCGCGAGCAGTGGACCGACGGCTCGAATGTCTTCGCCATCGCCCCCGGCGTGGTGGTCGGCTACGAGCGCAACCGTCGCACCTTCCACGAACTCCAGCGGCGCGGCTACCGCGTCGCCAGCGCACACAGCTTCCTGGACTACCACCGCGAAACCGGCTTTACCCCGTCCGCCGACGAGAAAATCGCCCTCAAGCTCGAAGGCACCGAGCTCTCGCGCGGCCGCGGCGGCCCCCGCTGCATGACCTTGCCGCTGGCGCGTCGCAGGACGACGGACGGCGGACGACGGACGGCGGACCGTTAGCCCGCCGGCGTGCGTCGTTTCCAGCAACACCACGTCCAACCGTCAACTTTCAAACTGCCCTCTTCAATCCACAACCGCAACGCACCGCGTGAGCCTCGACGCCCTGACCGAACCGGACCGCCGCTGGATGAAAAAAGCCCTCCGCGGAGCCGAACGCGCCTTCGAAGCCGGCGAAGTGCCCGTCGGCGCCGTCGTCGTGCAGCAGAAAGACGGGGACGGCGAAAGCAACGGGCGCCTCGTAGGGCGCGGGCAGAACCGCGTCGAAGCGCTCGACGACCCGACTGCCCACGCCGAGATGCTCGCCCTCACCGCCGCCACCGAGACGCTCGGCCGCCGCCGCCTGACGGACTGCACGCTCTACGTCACGCTCGAGCCGTGCCCGATGTGCGCCGGCGCGCTCGTGCAGGCGCGGCTGAGGCGGCTCGTCTTCGGTGCCTTCGACGAAAAGGCCGGCGCCGCCTCCACGCTCTACCAGATCCCACAGGACGAGCGCCTGAACCACCGCGTCGAGGTCACCAGCGGGCTGGAGGAAGAGCGCGCCGCCGGGCTGCTCCAGGCGTTTTTCCGCGAGCAGCGGGCGTCGTGACGGACTGCGTTGCGAGACGACGTTATCGGTTCAGCTCGCGCACCAACTCGTGGTGATCGTAGAACCAGCGCTCTGCTCCACGCAACGACTCGTACAGCGTCGGCGTGTTGTCTACGGAAGTAAACGTGACGACTTTTCGCTCTATGCCTTTTTCGGTGTTGGGCCGATTACGTGTTGTTGTAAGCGGGCGGTGGTACGGTTCTGAGCAGTTCTTCGACATTCCAAATGTGATCCGTTAGCTCGGCGGCCATTG
>PXTR01000018.1 GCA_003023245.1 Bacteroidetes bacterium QS_8_68_15
CGCGTCGCGCACCTCGACCTGATCGAGGTCCTGACGCTTCATCTCGCGGTTGAGGTCGCGCAGCTCGCGCCGGCTGACCACCGCCCCGATCTTGACGTCCGCCTCGCCGGGGTCGGTGACGACGAATTTGTCGTAGAGGTCGTCGTTGATCTCCGCGAGGCGGAAGCGGTTGACCTGCTCCTCCTCCAGCAGGTTCGTGTCGCCGGTCTCGGTGATCTCGACGCGCTCCATCATCTGGCGCACGATGATCTCGATGTGCTTGTCGTTGATGGCGACGCCCTGCAGGCGGTACACCTCCTGAATCTCGTTGACGAGGTACTCCTGCACCGCCCGCGGCCCCTTGATCGAGAGAATGTCGTGCGGGGCGATCTGGCCGTCGGAGAGCTGGTCGCCGGCCTCCACGAGGTCGTTTTCGTGCACCAAGAGGTGCTTCGAGAGGCTGACCATGTAGCTCTTCTCGGTCTTGCCGTCACGGCTGGTGACGATGACCTCCTGCGAGCCGCGCTTGCGGTCGCCGAAGCTCACCACGCCGTCGATCTCACTGACCTCCGCCGGGTCGTCGGGCGTGCGCGCCTCGAACAGCTCGGTCACGCGCGGCAGGCCGCCGGTAATGTCTTCGGTCTTGGCCGTCTGGCGCGGGATCTTCGCCAAGACTTGCCCGGCCTGCACTTCCTGCCCTTCGTCCACCTGAATGCGGGCGGAGACGGGCATCGGGAACTCGCGCTCGTCGTCGTCCATGTCGACGATGACGCCGGGCGTGAGCGTGCGCTCGCGGCTCTCGATGATGACCTTTTCCTTGTAGCCGGTCTGCTCGTCGGACTCCTCGCGGTAGGTGGTCCCCTCGATCACATCGTTGAAGCGCACCTCGCCGGTGGCCTCCGAAAGGATCACCGAGTTGTACGGGTCCCACGACGCGAGCACGGCTTCTTCGTTCACCGCGTCGCCGTCCTCGACGAGCACTTCCGCGCCGTAGGGGATGCCGTAGCTGGTGACTTCTTGGTCGTTTTCGTCGAGGATCTGGATCTCGCCCTGGCGGCTCAGCACCACGTCGCTCGGGCCTTCCCCATCGTCGTACTCGACGGTGCGCAGGTTGTTGAAGCTGACCTCGCCCTCGAACCGGGTCTGAATGGTGGACTCAGCCGAGATGCGGCTGGCCGATCCCCCCGTGTGGAAGGTCCGCAACGTGAGCTGCGTGCCCGGCTCGCCGATCGACTGCGCCGCCACGACGCCGACCGACTCGCCGACCTCGACCATGCGGTGGGTCCCGAGGTTGCGCCCATAGCAGAGCGCGCAGACGCCGTGCCGCGACTCGCAGGTGAGCGCCGAGCGGATTTCGACTTCCTCGATGGAAGTATCGGCGATGGCCTCCGCTTTTTGCTCGTCGATCAGTTCGTTGGCCGCGACCAGAAGCTCGTCATCGAGCGGGTCGTACACGTCGTGCACGCTCACGCGCCCGATGATGCGGTCGGCCAGCGGCTCGACGATCTCTTCGTTGTCCTTCAGCGCGCTGATCTGGATGCGGCGATGGTCACGTCCTGCCCCACGTCCACGAGGCGGCGCGTGAGATAGCCGGCGTCGGCGGTCTTCAAGGCCGTGTCGGCCAGGCCCTTGCGCGCGCCGTGCGTGGAGATAAAGTACTCCAGCACCGAGAGCCCGCCCTTGAAGTTCGACAGGATCGGATTCTCGATAATCTCGCCGGCGGAGCCTTCGAGGCTCTTCTGCGGCTTGGCCATCAGGCCGCGCATCCCGCCGAGCTGGCGGATCTGCTCCTGCGAGCCGCGCGCCCCGCTATCGGCCATCATGTAGATGGCGTTGAAGCCCTCCTTGTGCTCCCGAAGCGTGTTGTACAGCGCGTCGGACACCTGGTTGTTGACCTGCGTCCAGATGTCGATGACCTGGTTGTAGCGCTCGTTGTCGGTGATGAAGCCCATCGCGTAGTTGCCCTCCGCCTCTTCGACCTCCTCGGTGGCCTCTTCGACGAGCCCTTCCTTTTCCTCGGGCACGACGATGTCCGAGAGGCTGAACGTAAGGCCCGACGTGGTCGAACGCTCGAAGCCCAGGTCTTTCATGTCGTCGAGGAAGCGCGCGGTCTGCTTGTACCCGCTCTCTTTGAGGATGCGTCCGATGATCGGGCGCATGTTTTTCTTGGTGAGCACCTCGTTGATGAAACCCACCTCCTCGGGCACGATGTCGTTGAAGAGCACGCGCCCGACGGTCGTGTCGATCAGATCGGGCACCTCGCCGACGGGGGCGTCCGGGTCGCGCAACTTGATCTGAGCGTGCGTCTCGACGATGCCGCGGTCGTGAGCCTGCCGCACCTCCGCGACGCTGGCGAAGCGTTTGTCTTCGCCCTTTTCGCCGGAGCGGCCCTTCGTCATGTAGTAGAGGCCGAGGATCATGTCCTGCGTGGGCGCCACGACGGGGCCGCCGTGCGCGGGGCTGAGGATGTTGTGCGAGGACAGCATCAGAATCATGCTCTCCAGGCACGCCTCATGCGAGAGCGGCACGTGCACGGCCATCTGGTCGCCGTCGAAGTCGGCGTTGTAGGCGGTGCAGGCCAGCGGGTGCAGCTGAATGGCCTTGCCCTCGGTAAGTACCGGCTGGAACGCCTGAATGCCGAGGCGGTGAAGCGTCGGCGCGCGGTTCAGGAGCACGGGATGCCCCTGAATGGCTTTTTCCAGAATGTCCCACACCTCGGCAGTGCGCCGCTCGACGTACTTCTTGGCGCTCTTGACGGTCTTGACGATGCCGCGCTCGATGAGCCGGCGCACGATGTGCGGCTTGAAAAGCTCGACGGCCATGTCCTTCGGCAGCCCGCACTGGTGCAGCTCCAGATCCGGACCGACGACGATCACCGAGCGGCCCGAGTAGTCCACACGCTTGCCCAGCAGGTTCTGCCGAAAGCGCCCCTGCTTGCCCTTCAGCATGTCGGACAGGCTCTTGAGCGGGCGGTTGGAGCTGCCGCGCACGCTGTTGGACTTGCGCCCGTTGTCGAAGAGGGCGTCGACGGCCTCCTGAAGCATCCGCTTCTCGTTGCGCAGAATGACCTCCGGGGCCTTGATGTCCATCAGGCGCTTCAAGCGGTTGTTTCGGATGATGACGCGCCGGTACAGGTCGTTGAGGTCGCTGGTGGCAAAGCGGCCCCCGTCGAGCGGCACCAACGGCCGCAGCTCCGGCGGAATCACCGGAATGACCCGCAGCATCATCCACTCCGGCTTGTTGACCTGCCGCGTGTTGGCGTCGCGGAAGCCTTCCACGACGTTGAGGCGCTTCAGCGCCTTGGCCTTGCGCTGCTGACTCGTTTCGGTCTTGACCTGGTAGCGCAGCTTCTGCGCCAGGGAGTCGAGTTCGAGGCGCTCGAG
>PXTR01000019.1 GCA_003023245.1 Bacteroidetes bacterium QS_8_68_15
CATCCTCGTCGCCCTCTCGGACAATCGCGGCTGGGAGCGCCTCCTCGACCGCCGCCACCTGCCCGAGCCGGTGCTGCTCGAAGAGCTGGTGCAGGTGATCCGCGAGAAAGACCCCGACGTGATCGAGGGCCATAATCTGTTCGCCTTCGACTTCGACTACATCCGCACACGGTGCGAGATGCACGGCGTCTCCTTTGCCGTGGGGCGCGACGGGTCCACGCCGCGCGCGTTCGACTCGTCGATCCGCTTCGCCGAGCGGGTCGTCGACTTCCCCGCGATCAAGATCGCCGGGCGGCACATCATCGACACCTACTTCCGCGTGATGGCCTACGACGTGTTCAAGCGTGACCTGCCCGGCTACGGCCTCAAGGCGGCCGCGAAGTACTTCGGCTTCGCCGACCCGGAGAGCCGCACCTACATCGAAGGCGACGCCATCACCGAGCTGTGGGACGACGACCCCGAGCGGCTGCGCAAGTACGCCCTCGACGACGTGCGCGAGACGCGGCAGCTGGCGGCGCACCTTTCCGGCTCCACGTTCTACCTCACGCAGATGCTGCCGATGCCCTACGGACAAGCCGCACGCACCGGCCCGGCCTCAAAGATCGAGTCGATGTTCGTGCGCGAGTACCTACGCGAGCGCCGCGCCATGCCGCGCTCAGAGTGGGGCAGCCAGTCGGTCGGCGGCTACACCGACCTCTTTCGGACCGGCGCGGTGGGGCCGGTCGTCTACGCCGACGTGGAGAGCCTGTACCCGTCGATCATGCTGGCCGACGGCATTCAGCCGAAAGGCGACACGCTCGACCTCTTCCCGCGTCTGCTACGCCGGCTCACCGACCTGCGCTTCGAGGCCAAGCGCCAGATGAAAGCCGCCGACGAGGAATCCACGCGCGGCGAACTGGATGCGCGGCAATCATCTTACAAAGTTTTAATCAATAGCTTCTACGGCTCTCTCGGATTCTCTCTTTCTACCTTCAACGACTTCGAAGAGGCCGACAAGGTCACGCGCCGCGGGCAGGAGCTGCTGCAGCAGATGATCGGCGCGATCAAGCGCCGCGGCGGCGAGGTGATCGAGGCGGACACCGACGGCGTCTTCTTCGTCCCGCCCGAAACCGACGACGCCGGCCGCCCTGTGCGCGGCGACGCCGAGGCCGAGCAGCGCTTTACCGAGAACCTCACCGGCGCGCTCCCGGAGGGCATCCGCGTGGGCTTCGACGGGCGCTACCGCCGGATGCTTTCCTACAAAAAGAAAAACTACGCGCTGCTCGGCTACGACGACGAACTCAAGTTCAAGGGCTCCTCGCTGGTGGCGCGTTCGAGCGAGCGTTTCGGGCGGCGCTTCGTGCGGCGGGCTGTGCGCCTGATTCTAAAAGAGGACCTCGACGGGCTGCACGACCTCTACGTGGAGACGCGCGCGCAGGTGGAGGCCAGCGACTGGCCCGAGGGCGCCAGTAGCTTCGCCCGCACCGAGACGCTCAAAGATAGCCTTCGCCAGTACGAAGACGACGTCGAACACGGCAAGCGCACGCGCACCGCGCCCTACGAACTGGCGCGCCGGATGGCCGAGCAGGAGGGCCGCGACGTGCGCAAGGGCGACCGCATCAGCTACTACATCACTGGCAGCGGCAAAGGCGTGACGGCGTTCAAAAATTGCGCCCTCGCCGAAGAGTGGACCCCTGACGCCCCCGACGAAAACACGGCCTACTACCTCGCTCGCCTCGACCGCTTCACCGAGAAGTTCGAACCGTTTTTTGAAGAGCACGACTTTCGCCGCCTCTTTTCGCCGGAGGACCTGTTCGGTTTCTCGGCGGACGGCATCCAGCTGCAAACCGAGCGCCACGAGCCGGAAAGCCACCGGTTCGACGACGAGGTGCCGTTTTAATTTTGACGGCAGACGGGGAGGCAGACTTCGGTTTGCTACGATGGCTCTCGAAATAAAACGGGGGCGACCCGTCGTGGTATTTGTTTGGCACAGCGACCTGCGTGCTGCCGGGCGTCAGGCCCGTTCTTTTAGACTTGTTCGACGTTTGTCACGTACTGTAGTCCCCGCTGCTGTATGCGCTACGGAATTACCGGAAATCCGAACAAAGAGCAAATCTGGGAGCCGGTGGCCGATTTGGTCTCCTGGCTGATGCGCCGGGACCTGCCGTTCTGCCTGCACCAAGAGGTGGCTGCGGGCCTGCGTGAGCGCGACCTGGTGGGCGAGGCGGTCTGCTCGGAAAACGCGACCGGCGACCTCGGCGCTGCCAGCGACGTGGTGCTTTCCTACGGCGGCGACGGGACGCTGCTGCGCACTGCGCACGCTCTCGGCAACGACGAGGAAGAAGAGGGCGGCGACACGCCCATCGCGGGCGTCAACATCGGCCGGCTCGGCTTTCTGGCCGACCTGGACACCGGGGGGGTCGAAGAGGCCGTCGGGCAGTTCGAGGACGGCGCCTACCACGTCGAGGAGCGGCTGGTCCTCCGGGCCGAAACGCGCCTTCACGGCAACGCCGCCGCCTCCGGCGAGGCGCCCGACCTTGCGGCGCGCTGGGCGCTCAACGAGTTCGTCGTGGACCGCAGCGGGGCGACGGGCCTGCTGGAAATCGAGGTGCGCGCCAACGGATCGGCGCTCAACACGTACTGGGCCGACGGGCTGATCTTCGCCACGCCGACCGGCTCGACGGCGTATTCGCTCTCGGCGGGCGGTCCGCTATTGGCGCCGGGCACCGAGGCGATCATCCTCACGCCCATCGCGCCGCACACCCTCACCGTGCGCCCCATCGTGCTTCCCGCCGACGCCCACATCGAAGTGCACGTGCGCCGCAAAGGAGGGCAGCCCTACGTCTTCGCCGCCGACGGGCGCAACAACCCCATCGACACCGACGGGGTGGTCTTTTCCATCGAACGAGCGGCTCACACGGTCAACCTCGCTAAGCTGGACGGGCAGAGCTACTTCAAGACGCTGCGCTCGAAGCTGATGTGGGGCGCGTAGGGGCGTGGAAGTGCGGGGGGCGGGAGTGCGGGGGAAGGAATCGTAGATGGTGATGGCAACGGGAAGGAGCGCGGCAGAACCGTTCAGGGTTCATTCGAGGACGGGGAACGGCCGAGATGGCTTTGTCGGGTCGGACGGCTGACCGCTGATCGCCAGCAGCAGACAGCGACTTCTCGTTCGCCCATGCTCCATGCTCCCGTTTTCCCATGCCCCCGCGCTCAGTCAGCCAGGGGGATGCTTCAGGAACTCGCGGTAGAGTGGCGGCAGATCGCGCGCGACCAGCTTTCGGTGGAGCGCGTCGGCGTCGTCGGAGCGGTCGGTTTCGCGAAGCGCGTACCACGTCCAGAGCGCCGCTTCCAAAGAGGCGACTGCGGCGTCGCCGTCGGAGGCGGCGTCGGTGCTGAGCACGCGGCGGAGGCGCTGGAAGCGCGCGAGGGCCGCTTCGTCGCTGCCCCCGGCGATGGCGGGCCGAAAGAGCAGCGACTGCCCGCCGACGAGCAGCACGAAGGGGGCGTCGGCATCCTTTTCGCGCGCCTGTTCGAGCAGACGCATCGAGCGGCGCCCGGCCTGCATCGCGCCGAAGATGGAGGCGTGAGCCGCGCGGTAGCCCCAGAGTCCTGAAAGTAGCGCCAGTTCGCGTGCGCTGGCGGAGGAGCCGAGCGTCTCGGGCAGGTCGTCGAGGTAGCGTTCGTCTTCGGTAAGGGGGTACAGCCGGTAGCGGCAGAGCAGCCGCTCGGCGCGCGTGTCGGCGCGGCGCAGGAGGCGACGCAGCGCGCCGGCGTCCTTGCGGGCGTAGTACGACTGTGTGGAATCGGGCATGAACTGGCGAGGAGTGGGTCGGGGCGTCGCACGGTCCGGCGCGGCCGTCCCGGCGGGAAACACGGCGAGGGCGAAAGCCAGCGACAGAAGCACCATGGAGCGGCGAAAGACGAACGAGCGCGAAAGAGAAGAACGATGGGGGGTAGGGTCCTCTACTACAAAAAGCCGGCCCCCCATCGTTTCTTCGCGCGCGCCGCTCGAATATCGGGTGAAGTCACTGCTGGGCAAACGCCCCCGATGCGGTCGAGACGCTGCCGTCCGCCGTCGGCCGACCGTCGCCGCTGTCCTGCGCGCGGCGCATCTCTCGCAGGAGCGGTTCCAGGACGGTCCACACATTGGCGGCCAGGCGGCGGTGGCCTTCGGCGTTGGGGTGGATGCCGTCGGGCTGGTTGAGGGCGGGACGCCCGCCCACGCCTTTCAGGAGAAAAGGTACGAGTGCCGCGCCCGTCTCCTCGGCCAGCTGCGGGTAAATCCGCGCGAAGCGGTTCCGGTAGGCGCTGCCCATGTTGGGAGGCGCCTTCATCCCGGTCAGGACGACGCGCACGTCGGGAAACTCCGCCCGCGTCTTGCGAATGATCGCGCGCAGGTTGGCTCGGGCGGAGTCGGGGGGGAGGCCGCGCAGGGCGTCGTTGCCGCCCAGCTCCAGGACCAGCACGTCCAGCTCCTCGCGGCGCAGGATCCAGTCGATGCGGCGGCGTCCACCGGCGGTCGTTTCGCCGCTGTTGCCGGCAGCGACGATGTCGCCGGCCGGCAGCCCTGCCGAGTCAGCTTTTTGCTCCAGCAGGGCGGGAAAGGCCTGGTCTTCGGAGGCCAGCCCGTACCCGGCCGCGAGGCTGTTGCCGAAGACGACGACGGTCAGCGACTCGGCGGCGGCGCGGCGTCGGTCGTTCGGGGCGGCGTCCGCGGCGGCCTGCGCACTCGAGTCGGCCGGGGGTGCGGAGGAGGAGCCGGAAGACGTCTCGCCCGATCGACAGCCGACGACGCCTGCGGCGGCGATGAGGGACAGCAGCAGCGCAGCGCAGAGCATGCGGCGGCGGCCCCCGAAGCGGCGGTCCTCGCTGCGCGCAGAGCGGCGGACCCTGCGGCGACGCGAACGATACGAAAGAGAGGGCATCCGCTCGATGAGAGAGAGGGAAAAGCGGGGAAAGACAGCCTACCTTTGCGCCGGCGTGCCGGTTTCGTGCGGGTTGAGCGTTGCTCGCTTTCGCTTTTTTGCCGTATCGCCCTGTCGTTCTGTGCCTTCTTCTTTCTCTTCTCCCAACGGGCGCGCCTCTCGTGACGGCTCCGCGCCCGTCCTCGACGCTCGCCATCTGACCAAGACGTTCCAGAGCGCCGGGCGTCGTCTCACGGTCGTCGATGACGTGAGCTTGCGCGTGGAGGCGGGCGAGACGTGCGCGGTCGTCGGGCCCTCCGGCAGCGGCAAAACGACGCTGCTGGGCCTCTGCGCCGGCCTCGACCGGCCGACGAGCGGGCACGTGCGGCTCTGCGGCGCCGCCCTGGACTCGCTCGACGAAGACGCGCGCGCCGAGCTGCGCAGCCGGTGCGTCGGCTTCGTGTTTCAGACCTTTCGCCTGATCGAAACGCTGACGGCGCGCGAAAACGTCATGGTGCCTATCGAGTTGGCCGGAGGCGGCGGACGCCGCGACGCCCGCGAGCGTGCCGAAGAGCTGCTGGGACGTGTGGGGCTTTCGGGGCGTCTGGGCCATTACCCGGCGCAGCTTTCCGGCGGCGAGCAGCAGCGCGTGGCCCTGGCGCGCGCCTTCATGGCCGAGCCGCAGATCCTTTTCGCCGACGAGCCGACCGGCAACCTCGACGCCGAAACCGCTCGCGCGGCCGAAGACTTGATCTTCGACCTGAATGAGCAGGCCGGCACCGCGCTCGTGCTGGTCACGCACGACGAAGCGCTGGCCGAGCGCACCGGCCGCCCCATCCGTCTGCGCGGCGGGCGCGTCGTGGAGGCGGAGGCGGGGGAGAGGGCGGCAGAAACCGCAGATGCCTGAGGTCCGTCGTGGAAACAACTTCGAAAACCCGTTCGGCTCGCTGTTCACCGAAGAGGCGTTATGGCATATCAGCTCACAGGCGATGGACTGGCGAAGCGGTTTGGGCGGCGGCTGCTGTTTCGGGCGCTCTCGCTGTCGGTGGCCGGGGGGCGCTCGCTGGCGATCACCGGAGCCAACGGAACGGGCAAATCGACGCTGCTGCGCATCCTGGCGAGCGTGCTGCGGCCGACCGCCGGCCGCGTGGAACTGTGCGAAGACGGCCGGGCGGTGTCTGGGGAAGAGCACCCGCTCCGTACGGGGATGGTGGCACCCGCGCTCAACGCATATGACGGGTTTTCCGCGCGCGAAAACCTGCGCTTCCTCGCGCGGGCACGCAACGCCCCGGAGGCGCACGAGCGCATCACAGGCGTTCTGCGCCGCGTCGGGCTGGCTGGGCGCGCTGACGACCAGGTGGCCGACTACTCCTCGGGGATGAAGCAGCGCGTGAAGTACGCCGCCGCGCTGCTGTTCGAGCCGCCGCTCCTGCTGCTCGACGAGCCGATGGCCAATCTCGACGCGGCAGGCGGGGCGATGGTCGAAGCCGTCTGTTCGGAGTGGCACGCGGCCGAGCGAATCGTGGTGATCGCCACCAACCGCCCCGAAACCGCCGCTCGCTGCGACGAGCGCCTCTGCGTGGAGGATTTTTCCGACGCCGAAGACGCCTCCGACGCCAACGCTCCGCAAAGTTAAAACCTTTTCTAAACTCGGACACTCCGCGCCGGGCGCGCCTTCGAACCTCCTCCCGGTGCGTTCTCTTCCGTCCGCCTGTTGCCGTGCTTTCGCCCACCGATTCCTCGCCTCCGTTCACCATCCCGAGGCGTTTCCACCCGGGCTGGTCGCTGCTGGGGCGCTTGCTGCGCCGCCGCACGGGCGACCGCCTGCGCGCTGAGAGCCTTCACCTCGCGCTGCTTACGGGGGGCGCACTGGTCTGGCTGATGGGCGTCTACGCGGCCGGCGCGCTGGTCTCCGGGACGGGGGCGCCGCCGCTCGCGGTGTGGAGCGGGCTGGGCGCCGCAGGGGGGCTCCTGGTGCTCGGAGGCGTCGTCGGCGTTCAGCCGCGGGCGGTGGTGCGATGCGGCCCGGCGGCGGTGTGCGTGGAACGCGGTCGCGAGCGCGTGCGCCTGCCATATGCGGCGCTGGAGCGCGTCGAGACGGTCGGCGCGCGCGTCTATCACCGGCGGTACCGGCGCTGGGCGGCCGTGCGCCCCTTCCTGAACGGCGGCGGCCCCGTGCTGCTCGTGCACATGCGAGACCGGCGTTCCGTCGTGGCGCTGGCTCTGCCCGAGGCGCAACGCACGGCCCTGCGGCAGCGCCTCGAAGCGCGTCGGAAAAACATCAGCAGCGGGGGAGCGGCCCATGCGCCGCCGCCCGACGACGCCCTCGAAGCCGCCCGCGGGTGATTCACGAGTCACGCATCGCGCTGCGCGCCTTCCCCGCCAGCACCGACTGCATCCCGGTGATCTTCGAGAACCCCTCGGCGTCGCGACCGTCCCAGGCGCGGTGCGTCTCGCCGTAGTCGGCGCTGCCGGCGTCCATCATCGAAAACGGGCTGTCGCAGCCGAGCACGCGCGCGTTTCCTTTGAAGAGCTCCACGTCCACCTCGCCGGTGACGACCGCTTGCGAGGATTCCAGAAACGCCTCGATGTCGCGCATGACAGGGTCGAAGTGCTGCCCCTCGTGCAAGAGCGCGCCGTAGGTGTCGGCCAGGTGGTTTTTCTGGAAACGCTGCGCCTGCGTGAGGACGATCTTTTCCAGCTCGCGGTGGGCGGCGATCAGGATCGTGGCCGCCGGCGCTTCGAAGCCCACGCGCCCCTTGATGCCCAGCACCGTGTCGCCGGTGTGGACACCGCGTCCCACGCCGTGCTTCCCGCCCATTTCCGCGAGCGCCTCGATGAGCGGCACGGGATCGAGCGCGTCGCCATCGAGCGCGGTGGGAATTCCTTCCTCGAAGGAGAGCGTGAGCGTCTGCGCCTCGTCGGGCGCGTCGGCAGGGGCGACGGTGTCGGGGTAGGCCGCGTCGGGAAGCGGCCGGCGCGAGGTGTGCGTCTCGCGTCCGCCGACGGTGGCGCCCCAGAGGCCGCGGTTGACCGAGTAGGCGGTTCCGTTCGACGGGCCTTCCGAGGGCGCCGCGAAGCCGCGCTCCTTCAGGTAGGCGGTCGACTCCTCGCGTGAGAGTTCATGCTCGCGGACCGGCGCGATCACGTCCAGCGCGTCGCCCCCGAGGGCGCGCAGGGCCACGTCGAAGCGCACCTGGTCGTTGCCTGCCCCGGTGGAGCCGTGTGCCACCGTCCTCGCGCCGAGCTGCTCGGCCAGGCGGGCCACTTCGCGCGCCTGCACCACGCGCTCCGCGCCCACGCACAGCGGGTACACCTGCCCGCGCATCACGTTGCCGGCGATCAGGTAGCGGAGGTGCTCCACGAAGAGCGCCTCGCGCGCGTCAATCAGGTGGTGCGCCGCGGCGCCCAGCGCCTCGGCGCGCTCTGCCAGCGCCTCAGGGTCGTCCACACCGCCGGTGTCGACGGTGACGGCGTGGACGGGCTCGCCGTAGGTGTCGCGCAGAAACGGAATGCAGAACGACGTGTCGAGGCCGCCGCTGAAGGCGAGGAGGATGGGCATGTCGGGTTCGGGTTGAACGTTGTTAGCCGAAAGGGTGAGAGCGGTAACTCAGGCGTCGGGTGAACCGTTGCACCCATTGCGCGATTCCGTCTCACGTTGCTGCGGCAAGTTGGTCACCGGCACCTTCGCCGGCGACACCGACTCCGCGGGAATTGGAACCTCGAAGCGTTGCGACGACGTGCGCGTTCCTGCCGTCCCCGAACGCGCGAACGGGTCGCCGTTCCACTGCACGCCCGCGACGGCCCCGTCGCCGACCTCGCCACTTTCGACCTTGAACTCGTTTCCCGTCACCGCGCTCGTACCGGTACTCGCGATCCAAACGTAGAGCGTTCCGTTCTTGTAGTGGGAGCGCGTAGAAGCACGTGCGAAGAGCGTTCATCCGAAGAGAGGATCGATGACCGAGAGAGAGAAGGCAGGCGTGGGGGGACCCGCGCCCGTCGTTCCACGCCGCCATGCGACACTGCACTCGCCGTAGAGCGGGAATTTCACGTGTTGCGGCACCTGCGCGCCATGATGGTGTTCCTGCGCCTTTACACGCAACGGAGAAGGCCGAACGTCGGGCAAGCAAAAAGACCGGCCCGCTGCCGCCCGACGGATGGAGCGACGCGGACCGGCCTTCGGTCGTTCTCTTCTCATGTGTACGCGGCAGCGTTACCGCACCGGCATTACCTCACTGGCGTCACGGCGTCCTCGTCCTTCTCGCCGGTGCGAATGCGGTAGGCGGACGCCAGCGGCTGTACGAACACCTTGCCGTCGCCGACCTCGCCGGTGCGGGCCGCGTCGGCAATCGTCTCGACGGTCGTTTCGACGAAGTCGTCGGAGACGCCGATGTCGAGGAGCACTTTTTCCTGCAACTCCCGCTTGCGCTTCGCGCCGCGGTACGTCTCGGTCTCTTCCGGCTCGCCGCCGTGCCCCTTCACGCGGCTGACGGTGAGGCCCTGCACGTTCTTTTCGTAGAGCGCGTGCAGCACGTCGTGGAGCTTGTCGGGGCGAATG
>PXTR01000020.1 GCA_003023245.1 Bacteroidetes bacterium QS_8_68_15
GCCCCCACGCACCAAGTACGACCGCCCCGCCTCCAGCCCGCCGCTCAGCACGTCGTCCAGCCCCTCGATCCCCGTGCTGAGGCGCTCAGGAGCACCGGGGGCGGCGTCTGATGCGCGTTCGGTACCATCGGTCGTGGACAGGCGCTTCATTCTGCTGGTCGATTGCACGAGACAAGGAGGGCGATGAACTTTCTGTATTCTTCAATATATGTTCCAGCATGTTATACCCCACGAGGGGACGCCCGTCAGACGTTCAGCGGCCCGGCGCTTCTTTTTCTGTGTCGCAGCGCGTTACATTTTTTCTACATTTTGGGTCAAAAATACTCGGGTTATGTCAGCTTTCCGGGAGAGAGCGCGGACCGTTTGCACGTGCGTTCTTCCTTCTACGAGAACGACGCGTTGAGGGGGACCTCGGGATCGGGGGCATGGCGGCATACGGAGAAGCGCGGCCGGACGCGAAACCGCCTTTTCTCTTACTGCACGCGCCCCGTGCGCCCCGCGCCGAAGTCGTAGTCGCCGACCCGGATCGGCAGGCGGCCCGGGGCGGGCTGCTCGCCTTTGAGGACGCCGGCGACGGCCTTCGCGCTGGCGATGGTCTGGTCGTAGGCCACCACGAAGGCGTCGGCGTTCGAGTAGGTTTTCACCGCGTAGGGGTTGCCCAGCGTGACGAGCACGACGGGCGTCTCCTGCCGGATCAGCGCTTCGACGAGCGGGCGCTGCTCCTCGAAGAGGCCCGCCGCGCCGCGCCCGGTCGCCAGGCGCAGATACAGCGCCAGCACCACCGCATCGGCGTTGCGGGCGGCCCTCAGCGCCTGCTCTTCGTCGGTGGGCGTGGGGTCCTTGTCGAAGCGCATCGTGTCGCGCAGGGCGGGGGCGAGCCGGTGGGCGAGCGTGTCCATCGCCGCGTCGATGGTCGCGGCGCCTTCGTAGTTGGAAAGCTGGATGAGCGCCGCGTTCGACTCGCCGGTCAGCGGAAGGGCCGGGGCGGTTTCCAGCAGCGTGATCGAGGCGTCGGCGATGGAGTCGGCGAGGGCCTGGCCGCGCGGCTCCCGGTTCAGGTAGTCGAGCGTCTCGCGCGGGGGCACGCGCTGCCGGTGCAGCCCCGCGTCGGCTTTTGCGCGCAGGACGCGGCGCACCGAGTCGTTCAGCTCGTCGCGGCCGAGCCGGCCTTCGTGCACCGCCGCGGTCACGGCCTCGATGGCCGCGCCGAGGTTTTCGGGCGTCAGCACCACGTCGACTCCGGCGGAGAGCGGGCGAACGACGCGCTCGCGCAGCGAATAGTCGTTCTGGAGCGCGCCCATCTTCACGTCGTCGGTGACGACGAGGCCGCCGAACCCCAGGTTCTCACGCAGGAGGCCGGAGAGGATTTCCTGCGAAAAGGTGGCCGGCGTGGGGTCCTCGTTGAAGGCCTGCACCCAGAGGTGCGCGCTCATCACGGCAGCAGGCTGGGCGTCGTTCTGCTCCAGCATGATGCGGTACGGCTCCAATTCGGTCTGCGCCAGCTCCTCGCGGCTGCCGGTGACGGTGGCCAGCTCGGCGTGGGTGTCTTTCGAAACGTCGCCGTGGCCGGGAAAGTGCTTCAGCGTGGTGAGCATCCCAAAGTCGGACGCCCCGCGGACGTAGGCGGCACTCATTCGCCCGACGAGGCCGCCGCGCCCGCCGTAGGCGCGGATGTTGATGATGGGGTTGTTCGGGTTGTTGTTCACGTCGACCACCGGCGCGAACATCAGGTTGACGCCGAGGGCGCGGCTCTCCAGGGCGGCCAGCTTCGCGCTCGCGGCGGCGTAGCGCTCCGACCGCGTGGCGCCGACGGCCATGTTGGAAGGCAGCTCGGTGAAGTTGTTGGCGAAGCGCCCAGCCCCGCGCTCGTAGTCGGCGGCGAAGAAGAGCGGGACGTGGGCTCGGTTCTGCAGAAACGAGGTCTGCGCGCGGACCTCCTGCGGGGAAAGCAGGCGTGAGACGAGAAAGCCGCCGACGCCGTGCTCTTCCACGGCCCGCGCCGTCGAGGCGGGCACCGGCGCGCCGCCGCCCTCTCCGTCCGCTCCGGCCTCCATGATAACGAGCTGCGCGATTTTCTCCTGAAGCGTGAGCGCGTTCATCAGCGAATCGACCCATGCTTCGGCGCCTTCGCGTTGCGGACGGAGCTGCTGGAGGGGGGCGTCGTCGTAGTCGGCAAAGAAAGCGTCGGTCGCGTTCATCGGAGCGGCGGCGGAAGAATCGGAGGAAGAAGACGACACCAGCGCCCCAGCCGGCTTGCCGCAGCCGACGACGACCCCGGCCGCGACGACGGCGGCCCACGACAGCACGGCGGCGACGGGACGGCGGCGAGCGGCGGGCGTCACAGCAGCGCGGCGGGCGGCGAAGACGAGCGGCACGGGCGCGACATGTACCGGAGCGAACACGCGCGGATTCGGCGGCGCAGTGAATGGCTCGCCCGCGTTCGCGGTGCGGGAGTGCGGGAGAAAAGCGTATCGAAAACTTGACATCGTCAGAGTCAAGCGTCCACGCCAGAGTTTTCCCCCCTTCCACGACCGTGTTGCTTTTTCGCCGGCTGCCCGGCACTTTCATGACCAGCGATGAAAGACCGTCTCCGAACTGAATGGCGCCGCTTCCGCGACGCCGCGCGCTCCCTCGACACACAGGTCGTTACGGTGCTCGTCGTCGCGGTGGCGCTGGTGTTCGTGCAGCTGGCCGTCGGCGACCGCGACTTTTTCCGCCGCGAGCTCGCCGAGGCGGTGCCCCGGGCGTGGCGCGGGCTTGCGGCCTGGGGCTGGTGGTTCGGCGTGCAGGGCGTGACGGGGTTCGTCGTGCCCGTGCTCGTGCTGGTGCTGAGCTTCGGGCGGCGGCCGTCCGAGATCGGCCTCGGCACGGGCGACGGGCGGCTGGCCCTCGCGCTGGCGGGTGCGTACCTGCTGCTCGTGGCGGTGGGGACGTGGGTGCTCTCCGACGGGGCGGCCTTCCAGGCGCAGTACCCGCACTACGACCCGGCGGCGACGGACTGGGGCGCTTTTTTCATCTACGAGGCGCTCTTCCTGTTTTACTGGATCGGGTGGGAGTACCTGTGGCGCGGGTTCGTCTTGTTCGGCACCGCGCCGGTCTTCGGGCGCTACGCCATCGTGGTGCAGATGGTGCCCTTCGCGCTGCTCCACGCCGACAAGCCGCCGGCCGAGGCGTTTCTCTCGATCCTGGGCGGGCTGGCGCTGGGAGCGCTGGTGTGGCGCTGCCGCGCGTTCTGGATTGCCGTGCCCATCCACGCGGCGCAGATGATGATCCTGGACCTGTGGTGCAGCCTGCGCGTGCGCACCGGCGCGGACGGCATCGGCCTCAGCGCGCTGGCCGAAGCGCTGGGGGCGTAGCGGAACGCGGCGCCTGCGGTCGGCAGCCAGGAAGGCATGAGCACGTCGATCGCTTCGTCGCCGTCCCGGCGATATACGAGAAAATGCGCTTCTCCAAGTACGCCTTCGCAGGGGTAGAAGGGCGCGTCGAGTTGGTTGGCCTGCCGCTTGGTTGGCCTGCCGCACAGCCCCTGTGCGTGATGTTCGTCGCGCCGGTCGATCAGGGCGACGAGTGGCCCCGTATCGATGAGCGTTTCAGTCAGCACCATACCCCTTCAGATGTTCGGGATTGCTCGACAGATCGCCCGGTCCCTCGACGGAACCAATGAGGTCTTCCACGCCGTCGAGAAACGATCCCTCGCGCACCTCGACCGGCCGTTCGTCTCCGTTCGCGGGCTCTGTTTTCAATTCGCGCTGAACCGCCTCCAAAACGGCTTCTTTTTGCGTGATGCCCTTCCGTTCGGCCAGGTGTTCGATTTCCGCTTTCTGCGCCGGCGTCAGGCGCATCCCGAACCAGCGTTCCGACGAGGCTCCTTCCTTCGTAGCAGACATGGCGCGTTTACACGTTTTTAGAATGCAGGTGTGATTCGCAGAACCAACGCTCCGGTTTCCGTCGATGTTGCAGCGAGGCGAGCCTTTCGTTGCTTCACGCTTCGGTCTCTTGCACGAGACTCGACAAAAGAAACGCCGCACGCCTCGCGCGTCACAGCGACAGCCGCAGCGCGAAGAGGTGCATCGCTGTGCCGGGGCCGCGCTCGTAAGCGACGCCGTAGCCGACCTGCACCGGCAGCTGTCCGATGTCCTGCCGGATGCTGAATCCCGCCGTCGGACGCGGGCCCAGCTCGGCGGTGAGGCGGTCGAGGCCGGCGCGTAGCGTGAGAATCTCGACGGGGCGGTACTCCGCGCCCAGCCGGCCGGTGGGGTCGTGGCGCGTCACGGTTTCCTCCGCGGTCTCTTCGCGCTCGGTGCCGTCGTCCCGTTGGCGCGTGCGAACGGTGCGCACCTCGCGCCACGTAAGGCGCGAAGCGTACTCCGCCAGCAGTTTCAGCCGGTCGTCGAAGAGCGTGTACGTCGCGCCCAGACGCAGGCGCAGCGGCAGGCGGTCGGTGGTGACGCGCCCCTGCTGGTCGGCGTAGCGGCCAGAGGTGTTCCACTCGTAGCGCGCCAGCAGGTCCGTCGCTGCGAGGCCGAGGGCCAGCCGCTCGGTCGCCTGCACGCTGAGGCCCAGATCCCCCCCGACTGCACTGACGGGGTCCACGTTGCTGAGGCCGTAGTCGGCGCGGTAAAACTTGACCGCCAGCCCGCCGCTCACGCGCTCCGAGAGGCGCAGCCCGAAGGCGGCGAAGACCTGGTAGGCGTCCGTCGAGAGCGTCTCGGTGTGGTAGCCGCTGGCGTCGCGCCCGTCGATGTCGGAGACCCCCGCGTGGGTGAGGCCGAAGACGACGCCCGCCCGCGGCTCCAGCGGGGCGGCGAACTGGAGGAACTGCATCTCGCGGTCGAAGCTCATCAGCGCGGCGGCGACCGAGACCTGCTGCCGCTCCGCGAGCGGGGCGAACGCCGGGTTGTAGTACGGGCTGGCGCTGCGGTCGGCCACCAGCGCATTGCCCGCCCCGATGCCGCGCGCCCCGAAGCCGATCCGCGAAAACGCGCCCGTCGCGCCGCCGGCTTGTGCATACGCGGGCGGCGACGCTGCGAGAAGGACTCCAACCAAAAGCGCCGACGCGCACACAAGAGGCGGCGCAGGGACCGCTGACCACCGACCGCGGACGGCGGACGCTTTTTTCAGCAATGTCATCGCTTGCCGTAACGGCATGTCTTCGAGCCGAGAACCCTTCAACTTGCAACCTTCAACTTGCAACCAGCCTCACTCCAGCACCATGATTTTCCCGCGCGGGGCTTCCTCATCGTCGGCGCCGGGCAGGTCGATTTCGTAAAAGTAGACGCCGTTGGAGACGCGCGCGCCGCCGGCGTCGGTGCCGTCCCAGACGACCTCGCAGCGCCCGCTCGCGTCGCAGTCGCCGGTCAGTTCGCGCACCGCGCGCATCGTAAAGTCGTAGAGCTGTACGGTTGCGGTCCCGCCGCCGCCCGCCTCGTCGGTTTCTGCCACGATGCGCACCACGCCCGTCGGCGCGGCCACCGGCGAGAACGGGTTCGGATAAGCGTAGGTCGCGACCTGCGGCACCGCCTCGGTCGGCTCCTCCGGGTCGGTGGGGACGCGCGTGCGGAAGGCCGTCCACGTCTCGCCGCCGTCGGTGCTGCGGAGCAGGCCGTCTTCGGCGCCGGCCCAGAGCGCCGCGTCGGTCGTGGCGACGGCGAAGACCGGTAGCTCGTTGGCGACGGCCGCGTCGGGCAACCCGGCACCCTCGAAGTCGTTTTCCAGCCGCCACTCGTAGCGTACGCTGTCGCCGGCGACGGTAGGGCTTCCTTCCGAGATAAACAGCCCGCGCTCCCCGGCGGCGTAGACGGTGTCGCCGCGAAAGGCGAAGGCGTTGATCTCTTCCCCCAGCAGGGTCTGGTAGAACGTCTCGCCCCCGTCGCGGGTGAACGTGACGCCGCCTTCTTCGCCGTCAAGCACCGTCGTGCGCGTGCTCATCCAGACGGAATTGCGCCGGCCCGAGAGCGGCTGCTCGCTGAGGATGGGCACGAAATTGCCCGACAGCCCTTCCCCGAGCGTATCGGGCGCGGCGGGGGCGTCGGGGTCGGTGTTGTCGTAGCCGAAGCGGCGCCAGGCGCGCTCGCGGAGGCATTCGTCCGTCAGGTCGTTTTCGAGGACGCATTCGCCCGATTCGGGATCCCGGAAGACGATCACGTCGCGCGGCCGCGAGCGGTTGACGCCGCGGGAGGCGCCGGCCCAGACGGTGCCCGTCTCGTCCACGAGCACGCTGCTGACGATGTGGTTGAACGAGCCGGGGCCGCCTTCTCCGCGCTTCGGGAGCAGAGGAAACCCGTAGGGCCGAAAAGGCGCGATGGCGTCCAGCGAGTCGGGCGGCAGCACGATGCGCTCGAAGGTCCGCCCGCCGTCGGTCGAGCGGCGCAGCCCGCTGGCGCGCCCGGCGACCCAGACCGCGTCGGTCGAATCGACGTAATCCACCGCGAAGGGGGTGCTCTCGTCGGGCGTCACCACCGGCAGGGTCGGCAGCAGGTTCGGGCCGTACTGCACGAGGGAGTCGGCCCCGGACTGCACGAGCGAGTCGACGCCGGCGTCCAGCTGCGGGGGCCGGGCGGTGAACGTGGCGCCGCCGTCGCGCGAGCGCAGAAAGCCCTCCGCTGCGCTGACCCCGCCGGCGGCCGCGCGCCCCAGCCCGGCGAAGAGCACGTCGCCCTCCACGTCGAGCGAAGCGATGCGTACCGGCGAGCCGCTCGCGCAGAGGCGGCCTTCCTGCGTGAGCACCGAGAAGGACGCGCCCCCGTCGGTCGTGCGGTTCAGGCAGGGGCCGACGTAGAGCGTGTCGCCGCGCGCTTCGAGCACGTTGGCGGCGTTTTGCTGAAGCCCGGGCACGACCGGCATGGACGGGCCGGCGGGCGGCTCCTGCGCGGCGGCGGCCCGGGGGAGGCGGAGACGAACGACGTGCCCGCCACCAGTGCGGCGAGCAGCAGGACGTAGGGAGCGCGACGATTCACGAGCGAGCGGAAGACCCGGGGAACGGCGTCATATCGAACGAGGCAAGACCAGCCGTAACGGTGATTCAGAGATCGCTCGGTCGCGTGCAAGAAAAGGAGGGCGCCCTCGCGTAAGCTCCCGCGCGCGTCGTTCCGCGCCGAGACCGCTTGTTGAACAACAGCAACGCCGCGCCGAACGGCAACCGGCCCGTCGCCGTCACTCCGTCAACTCGAAGACGTTCGACACCCGTTCTTCGAGCGGCAGCATCGTCTCCAGCGCCTCGCTCTCGTAGATCTTCGTCTTAATCCGATAGCGCCCCGGCCCGTCGATCTGCTCCGATTGCACCGGCAGATTGGGAGCAATGGCCGAGTCGCCCGGAGCGATCTTTCGGGAAGACGGCCCGATCTCAGTTATGACGTACCAGGCCCCGATTTCTTCCCATTCGCCTGCACGCTTTTTCTCCAGCACGGTGTCGAACGTCGGCCACTCCTGGTAGAGCGCGTCGGATCCGACGTTGACTCCATTGATCTGAACAACTGCCGAGTCGGACAGGCTGTACGACTGGGCATCCGTGGTGAGGTCGAATTCCTGATCGGCGCCGGCGGTGGAGTCGAACGCATCGCATCCCGTTGCTCCGACAAGTACTCCGATGAGAAGCAGGGCGACCGCGGGCAGTCGAGTGCGTCTGTGCATAGCGCCTTCTTTTTTCGTTTCGAAAATTGGTTTCGCGCGACACGCGTTCAGCGATTTTTCGCACGTTGCCAGAGTATAGAAAATAGTGCCTGGGAATGCAAGGCGCGTCCCTACCTTCGCCTCAGGAGGGCACGTAGAGCGGCCTCAGGCTGAAGCAGAGCACGAAAATGGCAATTGCCAGCCAGCCGAGCGCGCGGCGGCGCGGAGTCAGCGTCTGTCGGTGTCGCACCGGCGGGTGCTCCACTTTCACGAACCACACGATCAGCAGGCAGAAGAAGAACCAGCCGGTGTAGCCGAACTGCGCCAGCGGCCCGCCGACGAAGCGCGCGGCCACCGACAGGCCCACCCCGCCCAGCAGCGCCGGCGCCAGCAGAAACCACGAGAGGCTGCGCATCAGGTCGTCCCGGGCGGCCGTCTCCGGCGAGATCCAGCTCACCAGCCACGCGGTAAGGCCGGGGCCGGTTTGGGCGAAGCCGATGCTCGCGGAGGCCAGCAAGATCAGCACGAAGATGTGCGCGAGGCGGCCGTGCCACCGTTTGCCGAAGAGCGCGTAGAGGATGTGCCCGCCGTCGAGCTGGCCGACGGGCAGCAGGTTCAGCGCCGTAAAGAGCAACCCAAACCACGATGCAAAGAGCACCGGGTAGTGGATGATCTCGTACATCGGCGGCACGTTCGGGAACAGCTGCGAGAGCGCCCAGAAGAGCGGCGTCTGCCCCACCACGATGGTCATCGCGCCCTCCCCGCCGGCGGCGTCGGGCATCTGGTCGGGGAAGGTGCCATGCTGGTTGATGTGCGCCTTGAGCGCCTCGTGGCCGGGCAGATCGAGCAGGTACTCCGGCGGCGGGAGGGTCGCCAGCGCGTAGAGCAGCGTCGAGAGCGCCACGACGAAGCCCGCCAGCGGCCCGGCCGCGCCCACGTCGAAGAGCTTGCGCGTCGTCGGCAGCGGCTCGCGGATGCGGATCACCGCCCCGAAGGTGCCCACGCCGTTGAACGGGAACGGCAGGTAGTACGGCAGCGAGGTGCGCACCCCGTGGTGGCGCGCGGCGAAGTAGTGCCCGAACTCGTGCACCGTCAGAAAGAGCAAGAGCGGCACAGCGTAGCGCAGCCCGTCGATCACCTGCGCGGCCGGACCTACCTCCGTGTAGTAGAGGTAACGCCCGGCCCACTGCCACCCGCCGACCCACACGCACGAGGCGAGCGTCAACAGAAAAAGCAGCCCATGCAACCAGTAGCGGTCTTTGGCCTGCTCGGGGGGCTTTTGCGGGCGAAAGACCGTGTCCGAAGAGGGCGGGGCCGCGCCGTTGCCGTTGTTGCCGGGAGCGGCGGGGGCGCGCTGATCGGGAGGCGAGGAGCCGGGCGCGCTATTTTCAGGCGCGCCGTTTTCGGAGGAACGCCGAGACGTCGAAGAACGCGGGTCCACAGACAGAAAAGAGGGGAGCGAGGCAAACGTCGGAAACTGCAAGCGGCTGCGCGACGGACGGAATGGCAGCCCGCGCCCTCCCCAACGCACCGCCGGCGCGCAAAGTTTTTCGACCGAACCGTGTGGAATCTTGCAAACACGACTACTTGCCCCCTTTGCTGTCAGCCAAATTGCACAGGTGCGGACGTGGGGGGAGATGGGAGTATCTTTATAAGGAAATGCGCCCGCGCCCCGAGCGGAGCGAGGAAGTACGCTTTGAGGCGCACTCCCGTACCCCCGCACTCTCGCGCTCACGCCTGCTCCTCGCGCCGCTTCTCCCGCATCGCCTCCACGACCGGCGGCGGGACGAACTTCGAGACGTCGCCCGCCCAGCGGTGCACGTCACGCACCACCGTCGAGCTGACGAACGTGTGCTCCTCGGACGGCGTCAGGAAGATCGTTTCCACGTCGGGGGCGAGCTTACGATTGGCGAAGGCCATGCGAAACTCGTAGTCGAAGTCCGAGACCTGCCGCAGCCCGCGCACCAGCGCCACGGCGCCACGCTCTTTCGCACGGTCGACCAGGAGGCCGCGAAACCGCGCCACTTCCACTCCGTCCCCGAGATGCTCGGCGCACGCCCGCGCCAGCTGCACGCGCTCCTCGGCGTCGAAGAGCGTGTCTTTGCTCGTGTTGACGGCGACGGTCACCTCCACCTCGTCGAAGAGGCGCAACGTCCGCTCCAGCACGTCGAGGTGGCCGTAGGTAAACGGGTCGAACGTGCCGGGGTAAAGCGCGAGCGGCATGGCGTTGCGGTTTCTTGCGAGGGATCCACCCGATGCGTAGGGCGCAGCGCGGGGCTTTGTGTCATACCCCCCGTGGCGAGGCTGCGCCCGTACGCCTGCCCTTGTTCTGATGCGCTTGCTGGACGATGACGGGGCTTGCCTCCTCGCTGCCATTTCCACCGTCACCCTTCTTCTTCAACCGGAGGTCGAAATACGCTCACGATGGTGCGGCCGTAGGCGCGGCTGGTCTCCAGTTGCGGGTGGTCGTCGAAGTGATGGTAGCTGTCGTGCTCGAGAGTAAAGATCCCGCCGGGACGCAGCCACGGAAGCGCCAGCTCGGGCAGCTCGCGCATCTGCTCGAGCGTGTAGGGCGGGTCGGCCATAATGAGATCGACCTTCGGGCCGCCGTAGTTTTTGAGAAACGACACGGCGTCGGCTTTCGTGAAGAGGCCCTGCTCTTCGACGTCCAGCTCCTCGGCGTTGTTTTTGGCGAAGCCCAGCACGCGCCCTTTCCTCTCCACGAACGTCGCAAATGCCGCCCCCCGGCTGATCGCCTCCAGCCCCAGCGCGCCGGTGCCGGCAAACAGGTCGAGCACCTCGATATCGTGAAACGGTAGGCGCGCCTGCACGAGGTTGAACAGCGACTCGCGCGTGCGGTCGGTCGTGGGACGGGTGAGGTGCCCCTGCGGCGCTTCGATGGTGCGTCCGCCGAGGCGCCCGGCAATAATTCTCACGTTAGCTGGTTGGTGGGTTGGGCGTTGACTGGTTTGGTGGTTGAGTGCTTTGGTGATGGGTTGTGGCAGAAATCAACCAGACGACCAGAAACCAGCCAACCAAAAACACGGCTCACAGCGCCCCCCAGGAGTACTTGATCGCTTCGCTCACAGCGCCGCGCCGACGCACGGGACGTACGGACCGGGGTCGAAGTCCTCGGCGAGATGCCCGGGGTCGAGTCCCACGATGGGGCGAAAGTCCAACGGTTCGGGCGCCGTTCCGGTCAGGCGCGTCAGCGCGGTGAAGTCGTCGTCCAGAGAAGCGTTCGCATCGGGGCCGTAGGTGAAGACGCGCTCGACGGCGGAAGCAGGCCTCCCCTCCCCGAGGCGTTCGAGCAGGGCGGCGGCAAAGTAGGCGCTGTCCGACGGCGCAGCGCGCGGGGCGTGCAGCGCAAAGTGAAACCGCCCGTGCCGCGCGAGGGCCAGCTCCAGGTGCCCCGGATAGCAGCCCACCGCCAGGCGAAACGGCGACGCCGCATCCGCCGGGTCCTGCGCGGCCCGCTCCTCGGCCGTAGACGCCGCGCTTGCTCTCACCGGCGCGGGCTGCTTCGAAGAAGAAGACCGCGCGCGCTCCCGGCGCTGCTGCTCCAGCAGCACGGCGGCCCGGGCGGCTCCTTTCATGCTGACCATCCAGCGAAAATCCGGAAGCGGAAGGGCGTCCATTACGTGCTGAAACCGCGCGTGCGCCCCGCCGCTCACCGCCAATACGTGCGATACGTGCGCCCGAACGCGACTGGAAGCGTCCGCTCCGTCGGGGGGGAGGTCCTCGACGGACACGTGCAGTTCCTCGTCAGAAGCGCCGTCGTTCCCTGAGCCGTCGTGACCGTTCCCGTCGTCGGTCGGGCCGCCGTTGTGCATCAGCAGGCGCGCCTCGCGCTCGAAGTGCGCCCGGCGCTCCGCCGCGGTGGACGCCTGCGCCGGCATGGGCGCGAAGAAGGAGCACGCCTGCGGCGGGTGCACCACGACGCGCAACGTCTCCGCCGAGGCGTTTTCGTAGACGTCCGCCAGTGCCCGGCCCAGCGTATCGACGTGCTGCTGCTCCGCGCGCGCTCCCCAGAGCATGTGCGTGACATCGAAGTCGAAGTCGCAGCTCCCGAGGCGCAACAGCCGGTGCCGTCCGGAAGCGTTCCGCCCGCGCGGGTCGGCCCGAGGAAACCCGCCGCCGCCTTCGGCCGCCCACCCCGAAGAGGGGGCCGCTTCGTAGTGCTCCACTTCGGCGTAGCGAAGCGTCGTTCCGCAAAGGTCGATGCCGGCGCGCACCCGCGCATCCATGGCGACGTTCGGCGTTCGAAGTTCGAGTTTCGACGTTCGCCGCGGCCCTCACTCCCAGTTGGCCGCGTTGAGCATCGTGACGTCCGGTTCGAGCGTGCCGATCTGATCGTTGGAGCCGGGAGCGCGCAGGCGGTAGATCTGCACCGCCGAGGTGTCGTTGAGGGCGTACGCGAACGGCTCGCCGGTGCGCGGAGACTGGAAGAGCGAGTCCGGGGCGAAGTTCGGTATGCCGGAGGCGCTGTCCAGCTCGGTGCGCAGATCGGGCGTTTGCTCGATGAACATTCCCAGCGAGTCGAGCGTGCCGGGAAAGCGGCCCCGGGCGTCGCGGTAGCGAATCAGCGCCGTGCGCATCAGGTCCATGCGCTGCCGCACGCGCTCGGTCATGCGCTCTTGGGCGCGCACCTGCTGGTACGGCCCCGTGATCGACACGTAGAGCACGTAGGAAAGCACGACGATGACGATGCCGAGAAAGACTTGAAGTGCGATGCGCTTGGTGTCGCCGCTCACAGGTGCGGAAGAAGGAAGAAATCGAAAGAGCGTGTCGAGAGGGGGGCCGCGCTTTCGTCGCCGCCCGGCACGGACGCCGGTGCAACGCACTGCGAATGAAAAAGGCGGCCGCAACGCAAGAAAACATAGCGGCTTGCTCGGCCACTTGCAACTGACGGCCCGGCCCCCCGTTTCGCCCCGGCCAAGAGAAACAGAATAACTTTCTCTCTTCGGAGCCTCCCTCGCAACCGCCGCCCCGCGTGCCGAACCTGCTCATCAACGTCGACCACGTGGCCACGCTGCGCAACGCTCGCCGCGCCGACGCGCCCGACCCCGTCGAGGCCGCTTTTCGCGCCGAGGCCGCTGGCGCCGACGGCGTGGTCGTCCACCTGCGCGAAGACCGCCGCCACATCACCGAGCGCGACACGCGCCTCCTCGCCGAGACGGTGCGCGGCAAGTTCGACCTCGAATGCTCCACCGACGCGGAGGTCGTCGCCGTCTGCTGCGACCTCGCGCCCGACCTGGCGACCCTCGTCCCCGAACGCCGCCAGGAGGTCACCACCGAAGGCGGCCTCGACGTGCGCGCCTCCGCCGATCGCCTGCGCGAAACGACCCACCGGCTTCACGAGGCCGGCGTCGGCCAGGTGGCCTTCTTCGTCGATCCCGCCGCCGCCCAGATCGAAGCCGCCGCCGCAGCGGGCGCCGACGCCGTCGAACTGCACACCGGCGACTTCGCCAACGCCCCACAGGCCGACGCCTCGAATGTCGAGACCCCAGACGCCGAATCCGAACGCGATATGCTCGCCCGCCTCACCGACGCCGCTGCGACCGCCGAGGGCGCCGGCCTGCGCGTCCACGCCGGCCACGGCCTCGACTACCACAACACCGGCCGCTTTCTCGACGCCGCCGCCCCGCCTGTCGAAGAGGTCTCCATCGGGTTCGCCGTAGTCGCCCGCGCCATGATGGTTGGGTTCGAGAACGCCGTGCGCGAAATGGCGCGCCTTGCAAAAGGGTGAGCAACCACGAATCCAGATTTGAGGGTTGACGGCGGAGGGCCACAGGTCGTGCCCTTGCGGTGCAAAAGGGGGCGATCAGGCCTGAAAGAACCTCCGCTAAACACGTACCCCACTTGACTGGGAATCCAGAGCGTAAAGCAGGGCAGTAGACCGCGCTGGATTCTCCCGCAAGGGCATGACGCAAGGCCCCCGATCAGGGTCGGGAATGACAGTCTTTCTGGTGAAAGCGGCCCTCCGAAAACGTTTGTCGTGTAGTAGGGCTTCACGGTTCTTCAAGCGCAACCCTTCGTGCCCAAGCCCCCCCGAACTCCCAAACTCCCGCACTCCTGAAACGCGCCCGCTGATGACCTCAGACGCCTTTCCCCAAGACCTCCCTCCGGACCACCGAAGCGGCTACGTCGCGCTCGTGGGCAAGCCCAACGTGGGCAAGTCTACCTTGATGAACGCGCTGCTCGGGCAGAAGCTCTCCATCGTCACCGAGAAGCCGCAGACCACGCGCCGGCGCGTCCTCGGCATCCACTCCGGTGAGAAGCACCAGGTCATCTTCCTCGACACCCCCGGCGTGATCGACCCGCGCTACGCGCTTCAGCAGTCCATGATGAACAGCGTCGACAGCGCCGTCAGCGAGGCGGACCTGCTGCTCTTCCTGGCCGACGCCACGCGCGAGGACCCCGACGAGTTGAGCCTCCAGCGCATTCCGCAGCAGCGCCCGGCGCTTCTGGTGCTCACGAAGATGGACCTGGTTCCGCAGGAGCAGGCGCTGCCGCTCGTGGACGACTACCTTGCGCTGCGCGCCTTCGAGGAGGTGGTCCCGACCTCCGCCGTGGACGGCACGAACCTCGGCGTGCTTCTCGATGAAGTGACCGAGCATCTGCCCGAGGGGCCGCCTTTTTACCCGAAGGACCAGATCAGCGAGCAGCCCGAGCGCTTTTTCGCCGCCGAGATCGTGCGCGAGAAGGTCTTTCGCCAGTTCCGGCAGGAGATTCCCTACTCGGTGCAGGTCAACGTCACGGCCTTCGAGCGTCAGGACGGGCGCAAGACGCTGATCGACGCGGAGATCGTCGCCAACAAAAACTCGCAGAAAGGCATCCTCATCGGCGAGGGCGGACACGCGGTCAAGCAGATCGGCGAAGCGGCGCGCGAAGACATCGAGACGCTGCTCGACGGCGAGGACGTCTACCTCCAGCTTCACGTCAAGGTGCGCGAGGACTGGCGCGAGCGCCCGGGGCTGCTGCGCTCTTACGGCTATCGGGCCTGACGGCGGGCTTGGGTTTCGTGCGGGGTTGGGGGTCTTCTTCAAAAGAACGGATGGCGCCCATGGAATCGGCGGCGCGTCCCCCCGAATCCGCCAGGCAGGGGGGGCTTTCATTCAGCAGGCGCGTCTGCGCTGGCGAAAACGACCCACGAGTCACGCCCATGCTTTCGCGCGGTCGAGGGCGCGGCGCCAGCCGTCGCGTTGCTCGTCGGCGCGGGCGTCGCCCATCGCGGGGGGGAAGGGGCGCTCCGCCTGCCCGTGGTGCGCGTCGATGTCGGCCTCGCTTTCCCAGAAGCTCACGGCCAACCCCGCGAGGTAGGCGGCGCCCAGCGCGGTCGTCTCGGTGATGTGCGGGCGCCGGACGGGCACGCCCGCGAGGTCGGCCTGGGTCTGGAGCAGGAGATCGTTGGCGGCGGCTCCGCCGTCGGCGCGCAGCTCGGCGGTGCGAATCGCGGCGTCGTTTTCCATTGCGTCCAGTGCGTCGGCGACCTGGTGGGCGATGGCGTCGAGCGCGGCGCGCGCGAGGTGGCCGGCGGAGGCTGCGCGCGTGAGGCCGAGGACGGCGCCGCGGGCACGCGGGTCCCAGTGCGGCGCGCCCAGCCCGGTGAAGGCCGGCACGAGGTACACGCCCCCGCTCGACTCCACGGAGCGGGCCAGCGCCTCGACCTCCGCGGCCTCGTCGATCAGGCCGAGGCCGTCGCGCAGCCACTGCACTACCGCGCCGGCGGCGAAGATGCTCCCTTCCAGCGCGTAGGTGGTGCGCCCCGCGCGCTCCAGGGCCACGGTCGTGAGCAGCCGGTTCTCCGAGGCGACGGCGTCGGTCCCGGTGTGCATCAGCACGAAGGCGCCGGTGCCGTAGGTGCTCTTCGCCATCCCGGCGCGCGTGCAACGCTGGCCGAAGAGCGCCGCCTGCTGGTCGCCCGCTGCGCTCGCAATGGGCACCGGCGCGCCGAACACGTCCGGCGCGGTCCGGCCGTAGACCTCGCTGGAGGAACGCACCTCCGGCAGCAGCGCGTGCGGCACGTTCAGCGCATCGAGCAATTCGTCGTCCCAGCGCCCTTCGTGGATGTCGTAGAGCAGCGTGCGGCTGGCGTTGGTCGCGTCGGTCACGTGAAGCGGATCGCCGCCGGAGTCGGCCCCGCCGGTGAGCTTCCAGATCAGCCACGTGTCCACCGTGCCGAAGCAGAGGGCGCCCGCTTCGGCCCGCTTTTGCGCGCCGTCGACGTGGTCGAGCAGCCAGCGAATCTTCGTGCCCGCGAAGTAGGGGTCGAGCACGAGCCCCGTCTTTTCGCGGAAGAGCGGCTCCAGGCCGTCGCCGGTGAGGCGGTCGCAGAGGTCGGCGGTGCGGCGGTCCTGCCACACGACGGCGCGGTGAATCGGCGCGCCGGTGGCGCGGTCCCAGATGAGCGTCGTCTCGCGCTGATTGGCGATGCCGACGGCGGCGAGGTCGTCGGCCGTGGCGCCGGCCTGCTCCAGCGCCGCGCGGGCGGTGCGCAGCTGCGTCTGCCACAGTTCCGCCGGCGCGTGCTCGACCCAGCCGTCGCGCGGGAAGTGCTGCGCAAATTCCGCCTGTGCCCGCGCTCGAATGCGGCCTTCCGGCCCGAAGAGGATCGCGCGCGAGCTGGTCGTGCCCTGGTCGAGGGCGAGAACGTATTTCACGATCAGCAAAACGTTGAGGCAGGGCGGGTCAGATTGAATATAGCGGAGGGGCGCCTCGTCGTAAAGGCGCTGTCGGCATCGCCTCCGGCCTCCGGCGGTGTCGCGTGTCTTCCGCCCTTTCAGACCTGCACGACGCCCCCCCGGCCGAGCCGAAACGACTGGGGAAAGGATAGGAGAAGGTGAGAAGGTGGGAAAATGCCGGGCAACGGTTTCACTTCGGCACGTCCGCCCGTAAATTACCGGCCATTCGCCCTTCGTCATTCGAAAATCGACCATCGCCATGACCTGGTGGGAAGCCGCGATCCTGGGTCTGCTTCAGGGCATCGCCGAGTTTCTTCCGATCTCATCCTCGGGCCATCTCGTGCTGGGGCAGTACCTGCTGGGGCTGGAGACCACGGGCGGCGTCACCTTCGAGGTGTTCGTGCACTTCGGCACGGTCTTGAGCATCGTCACCGTCTACTACGCGCGCATCGGGCGCATCCTGAAGGAGGCGTTCACCTTCCGCGACTTCGAGCGGCGCTACCACGAAAACGAAGACTACCGCTTCGCCGTCTTCATCCTCATCACGCTCGTGGCGACGGGCATCATCTACCTGCTCTTCGGCGACCAGCTCGAAGCGCTGTTCGAGTCGCCGCGCTTCGTGTGCTGGATGCTGCTGGTCACGGGATTGCTTTTGCTGCTGACGCTCTTTCGGCGCAACCCCGAGGGCGACCTCAACCCACTGAAGGTCGTCTTGATCGGGTTGGCGCAGGGAGCGGCGCTAACGCCCGGCATCTCGCGCAGCGGCGCGACGATCTGCACGGCCCTCTATCAGGGCGTCGAAAACCGCAAGGCCGCCGACTTCTCGTTCCTGATGTCGCTC
>PXTR01000021.1 GCA_003023245.1 Bacteroidetes bacterium QS_8_68_15
CGACGCAGTGCTTCCCGTTCTGGCAGTGTCCAGTGCCACGCTGTTGCTGGCCGCGGCGACCACCGCCGGCTGCGGCGCGCCGTCCGGTGACGCCGGACGTGCCGACCCAACCGGCGCGGCGGCCTCCGGGGCCGACCCAACCGACGCGAGTCCGCCTGCCTACGGGTACGGCGAGGCGAACGGACCGGCGCAGTGGGCGTCGCTTTCCGAGGAGTACGCCCTTTGCGATAGCGGCGAGGCGCAGTCGCCCATCGACGTTCCGGCCGACGCGGAGCCGTCCGACCGCCTCGGCCCCCTCCAGACGGACTATTCCGCCTCGCCGGCGCAGGCCGACCCCAGCCAGCTCGTCACGCACGTCGATCTGGAGGCGGGGGGGACGCTCACGTTTCAGGGCACGTCGTACGAGCTGGTGCAGTTTCACTTTCACACGCCTTCGGAGCACACCATCGGAGGCCGGTCTTTCGCGGCCGAGGCGCACCTGGTGCACGAGAGTGAAGGGGGCGAGCTCGCCGTCATCGGGGTGATGGTCGAGGAGGACACGGAAAATGCGGCGCTGGAGGAGGTGCTCTCCGGGGCCGTGCAGCGGGGAGACGGTGCCCCATTCGACCCGGCGCGGCTTCTGCCCGAGGAACAAGCCTACTACACCTACACGGGCTCGCTCACGACGCCGCCGTGCAGCGAGGGCGTGCGCTGGGTACTCATGCAGGAGCCTATCGCGGCGTCGCCCGCGCAACTCGACCGGCTCAAGGGCGAGCAGACGAACCGCCCCGTGCAGCCGCTCAACGGGCGCGCCGTCGCGGCCAGCGAGTAGTTTGGTAGATGAGGGGATTGTGGATGGTGAATGGTTTTTCGCTTACTGCCGTCGCCTGCCCTCCGAAAACCATCTATCATCCACCAATCACCATTCACAAATGATCATCGACGACCTCGGCACGCCGTCCCTGCTCGTCGAAAAGGAGCGTCTGGAGCACAACCTGCGGCGGATGCAGTCCACCGCCGAGGCCGGCGGCGCACAGTTGCGCCCGCACGTCAAGACGCACAAGTCGCCGTGGATTGCGCGACGGCAGCGCGAAGCGGGCGCCGAAGGCCTCACCGTCGCCACGCCCGCCGAGGCGGAGGCGTTCTTCGAGGACGGCTTCGAGGATTTGCGCGTGGCCTACGCCGTCGTGGGAGAGCCCGGCGTCGCGCAAGCCGCGCAGTGTTATGAAGGCAAACGCCGCCCCGCGCCGGTGCTCATCGAGGTCGACGTGGGGCACGGGCGCTGCGGCGTGCCGTGGAACCACCCGGAGCGCGCCGAGACGCTGGCGCGCCGCGTTACCGAGGCGCCGGCGCTGGAGCTGGTGGGCCTCCTCACGCACGCTGGGCACAGCTACCACGGCCCCACCGAGGGCGGAACGCCCGACGACGCGCTCCGGCGCGTGGCCCGCGAGGAGCGCGAGCGCATCCTGGCCGTTGCCGAGGACCTGCGCGACGCGGGGTGGGCCGACCCGGCCGACTTCGAAATCAGCATCGGCTCGACGCCGTCGATGACGCACTTCGCAAACGACACGCGCGCGGGCTTTTCAATTACCGAGGTGCGGCCCGGCAACTACGTCTTCTACGATGGGATGCAGGTGGCCCTCGGCGCGGCCCCGCTCGACGACTGCGCCCTCACCGTGCTGGCGACCGTTACCAGCAAGCGCCGCTCCGAGGAGGGCACCGAACGGCTCTACCTCGACGCCGGAAAGAAAGTCCTCACCACCGACCGCGGCAGCTACGGGCTCGACGGCTACGGCACGCTTCTCTACAACGCCGCCGCGATGCGCCCGTGGCCGCACGCTCGCGTCGAGCGCCTCAGCGAGGAGCACGCCTGGGTCAACGTGCCCGGCGGCGCGCCCTTCACGACGGGCGACCGCCTGCGCCTGGTGCCGAACCACGCCTGCGTCACCGTCGCCACGCAGCCGGCGCTCACGCTCGTCGACGGGGAAGACGTGATCGAAACGCTGCCGGTCGTGGCGCGTGGGCACCGCGCGCCGTGACTTTGCGCACCGCCGCCGCCCCCCGCCCATGAGCGCTTCCTCGCAGACTGCGCCCGGCCCCACCGCCGCGTCGACCAATGCCGCGCTGCGTCGCGTCACCCGGCGACTGGCCGAGCGGTACGCGCCGGAGGCCGTCGTGCTCTACGGGTCGCAGGCGTGGGGGCGACCGCACCCGCGTCACAGCGACGCGGATCTCTTCGTCCTCAAGGGCAATCCCGCCGAGGATGACGCTTCGCGCGCCGAGCGGGCCCGGACGGTGCGCGAGTTGCTCCGCGAAGCCCCCCGCCCGGCTGAGACGCTGCCGCTCGACGTGCTGGTGCTCAAGCCGCAGGAAGCGGAGTATCGACTCGCGCGCGGCGATCAGTTCGTCGCCCGCATCCTCACGGAAGGACGCGTGCTCTACGAACGCGCCGGGGCCGCAACGTCCCCGATCCAAAAACTCCGCAAAAAGATAGACGCCATGCCCCCACCTGACGAATCCGACTATCCGCACGAGTGGATCGAGCGCGCCGACAAGGACTGGAGGCGCGTGCAGGTGCTCCTCGGCGCAGACGATTCGGAAATGGCCGCTTTTCGTCTCCAGCAAGCGGTCGAGAAGTTCCTGAAGGCCTTCCTGCTCTCGAAGGGGTGGACGCTCCGCAAGACGCACCAGCTCACCGATCTGCTCGCCGCCGCCGCCGCCGAGCACGACGTGCCGCTGGACGGCGACGCCGCGCCGGCGGATTTCGACGCGGTCTGCAGCACGATCACGGACTTTTACTTCGCGGACCGCTACCCGGCGCTGCCCGGCGAAGAGCGCCCGCAGACCGATTCCTCCGCGGCCGGCGTGCGGAGCGCGCGAACGCAGGTCGAGCCGCTGGTCGACGCCTTACGGAAGGGCGTCGGCGGGACGTGACGTGCTCGCCGCACGCTCTTCTCGTCGAACTGCCAGTAGTCAGCGTTCAGTCGTCAGCTTTTCGGCCGGAAAGACCGACGGCTCATGGCTGACGGCTGAAAGCCCTCACCCCCAAACGGAACTCCCCGGCCGGCGTCCACCGTACGTCCCTCCTGATTGCTCGGCGCCGTTTTCACCAGTCCCCCTCCCGTTATGGCCGGTCACAACAAATGGTCGAAGATCAAGCGCCAGAAGGCCCGTGAGGACAAAGAGAAGTCGCAGAAATGGGCCAAGCTCGCCCGCGAGATCACCGTCGCCGCGCGCGAAGGGCACGACGATCCCGAGATGAACGCCGACCTCGCCGCCGCCATCGAGCGTGCCGAGGCGGAAAACATGCCCGGTGACACCATCGAGCGCGCCGTCAAGCGCGGCAACGGCGAGTTGGAGGGGCAAAACTTCGAGCGCGCCACCTACGAAGGCTATGCCCCGCACGGGGTCGCCGTCTTCGTGCAGGCCACCACCGACAACAACAACCGCACCGTCGCCGACCTGCGCCACCTTTTCGACATCTACGGCGGCAATCTCGGCAAAGACGGTTCGGTGAGCTACCTCTTCGAGCGCAAAGGCCGCTTTGCCGTGCCCACCCGCCGCATCGAGGAACTGATGCTCTTCGAAATCGTCGTCGACGCCGGCGCTGAAGACCTGCGCACCGAAACGAATGAGGAGGGCGAGGAAGTCTACGTCATCACCACCCCCGTCGAGCGCTTCGACGACGTGGAAGACGCCCTCTCCGAAAACGGCATCGACCCCGACGAGGCCGGCCTCGCACGCATTCCCACCACCACCGTCTCGTTGGAGGAAAGCGACGCGCAAACCGTCACCAACCTCGTCGAAGCGCTCGAAGACAACGACGACGTCGACGACGTGTACACCACGCTCTCATGAGGGGCGAGGGGCGAACCGGTTCGGTCTACTCGCCAATCGTCATTCGAAAATCGTCCATGGTTATCCTCGGCGTCGATCCCGGTTCGCGCGCGGCGGGCTACGCGCTCGTCGAGGTCGGGGAGGAGCGCGACCGCGAACGGGTGCTCGACGCTGGCACGTTGCGCTTCGACGGTTCGACGCCGCACGCACTGCGTCTGCGCGAGATCTACTGCCGGCTCAGCGAGATCGTCGAGGACGCCCCGCCGGACGAAGGCGCCGTCGAGATGCCCGTCTACGGAAAAAACCCGCAGTCCATGCTCAAGCTCGGGCGCGCGCAGGCCGCGGCGATGCTGGTGTTGTTGAACCGAGACCTCCCGGTGAGCGAGTACACTCCGAAAGAGGTCAAGAAATCCGTCACCGGCGGCGGCAATGCCGGGAAGCACCAGGTGCAGCAGATGGTCTGCTCGATGCTCGACCTCGACGCCGCAGATTTGAGCTACGACGCCTCCGACGCGCTGGCCGTGGCGCTCTGCCACCGGCACCGACACGGTTCCTCCTCGCCGGCGGCGGGCGGCGCCGACGCGTCGGAGGGACATCACGACGACTGGGCCGCCTTCGCCGAAGCCCATCCGGATCGGATCGGTTGAAAAGAGAAGGGTCCTCCGCAGCGAGAACCCCCTTCCCCCTGCAACGTTCAGCGTTCCCGGTCGCGCGCCTCGATGACGTCAGTGATTTCGTCGGGGCAGAGCGCACCGTCGGACAAGCGGCCTGCGAGCTGGGCCACCTGACGGACTTTTTTCGGGGAGCGCTCCCACTCAGGATGCGCTTCCTCGATGAGACTGACGAGGATGCGCAGGTACGGGAAGCGGGCTCGCGGAGTGTCGAGCTGAGCGATGGCGCAGGCGAAGAGTTGCGCGTTGCGTCCGACCTTGCGGTCGAGAATTCGGCGGGGGTACGACATGGCGAATGGCGTAGCGGTGCGTTATGGCATTGGGAACGAAGAGAGGAAAGAAAACGCGCCTGTCAGAGCGGCGCACATTACGTCAGCATAGAAAACATGGATCTCGAATGAAAGAGGAACGCGAGAAAACGACGGCAGGGGCAGCGGGCGTTGGCGCGCGGAAGTAAAGACGACCGCCGGGAAACGCCCACTGGCAGAGCAGCAAGCGGCCACGCAGCGAACTATCGGCCTGAGGCGCTCGTTGCAGTGGGCCGCTATCTCGACAGCAACCGCCGCTGTTTCTATGAAACGCCGTCAGGGACGCAAAGAAAGCGCCTACCGGCTGGAGCTTCTCGAGCGCGTGCCGGCCTTCACCCGCCGTGCGCGTCGCGATTCTGCATTGGAGGAAGGCCAACTGGTTTACTACGGGCCCACGCCCATGTACTACGGCGTCGGCGAAGTCAAGCGCGTAATGGGGCCGCACGTGGCCGTGGATTTTCGCGGCACCGGGACCTTTGGAGTGCACGAGGAGCTGTTCGAGCCGCAGTACCTGGCGCGCATTCCTCCGAACGTTGCGGAAGAGCTGTAGGCCGGAGCGTATTCGTCCGGAGCGTTTTGCGGTAAGGCCTCCCGGGGGAGAGCGGCCGGGGGGCACCGCCGGCGTGGGCGTTCAGGGGAGCAAATCGACGATTGGCTCCCCTGCTCTCCCCGGTCCGGTAGGCGATCTGCGAATATCTTTGCATGGGGAAACGCTGTTTCCTATTATCTATCCGACTTGTGGTCCCACTTTCTCTTTGCGGAGAAAAGCTCCCGCCCCTTCGGAGCGAGGCGGCCCACTTTTTCTTTCCGCAGTTCGTTGCACAATATATCTACGATGTCTTCTTCATCTGATAGCGGGGACCTGTTCACGTCGTCCTTCCGCTACCCCGACCGCTCGTTCGCGTGGGCGAAAATGACGCTTTCGGATGAGCAGATCGAGCTGAGCGGGTGGGGCTGGCGCGGCCGCCATCACCGCGTAATGCGGCTCGACGAGATTGTGGAGGTGCAGTGGTGGACGGGCGAAGGCTCCGCCAATCTGGCCCTTCGCCTCCAAGACGGCGCCCACGTGGAGTTGCAAGTGGAGGCGGCCGGGCTCTGGAAGCATCGGATTCAGGCGCAGGCTTCCCACCTCAAAGCCCCGCTGATGCGCGACAGGGCGGCCCAGAAGGAGAAAAAAACAGACGGTTCTGCCACGGCGGAAGAGACCACGCCCGCCTCCCAGGGCGCCGAAGCAGAACGCGCCGAAGCAGAACGCGCCGAAGCAGAACGTGCTGAGGAGCCGCCGCCCGGGCGCCGCCCGTCCGACTCGCCGCCGCCGCAGTTGCACGTTGCCCAGCCGCCGCATGCCACGACCGCCTCGTCGGACGTTGCCGACGGGGAGCCCGCGCCCGCCGGGGACGCCGGGGACGCCGCCCGCCGCCGAGAAGTGCTCACGCGGAGCTACGCCGAAGCCAACGACGCGCCGTTGCGCTCGAAATCGGCGTGGCGTGCCGAGGAGGTCACGCTGGTCGCTTTCTGCGGCGTTCTCTGCGGGGCCGAGGACCTCGACACCCTCGAAGTGTACGCGCGCACCCGGTCCGCGCGCCTGCGGCAGTTGCTGCGACTGCCGGCGGCCTCTTCCTCTTCCGGGCAGGCGCGCCGGCCGCCGCCCCCGCAACTCCTGACGCATTTTCTCGAAACCGTACGGCCGGACGCCTTTCGGCGGCATCTGGCGTGCTGGCAGCGACGCCTTGCGGCGCACGTGCGCGCGACTGGCGACGGGCGCGTTCCCGACAGCAACGCCAGCGTTGCGCTCGATGGGGTCGAGATGAAGGCCGGCAAAAACCATCTCGTAATTAGAGCTGAGGGCCAGACGCGCGCCGCCCGCAACGTGCTCGACGCGCTCGCCGCCTTCGACCTGAGCGCCCGAGACGTGGCCGCCGTGCTGGTCCCACCGAGGCAGGCCGCGCCGGGCCGTCTTCCCCGCTACGCTCGTCCGCACCGGCTCGCGCGTGCCCTTTCGGAAGGCGAGGCCCGGTTCCTCATGGCCCTCAACGGGGACGACCCGCTACAGCAAGAAATCCTCGACCGCACGCTCCCCGAATCCGCCCTGACAGACGAAGCGTCCGGCGCGCAGCGAAACCGCCGTTGCTGGGCCGCCGACGTGCCCGAAAACGCCTTTCAACACACCGATGGGTGGCCGGCCACGTCGGTAGGCGCGGTCGTTGAGGAAACAACCGGTGACGGCGACGTACTCCGCCAGAGCTACCTGGGCAATGGAGCGGCCGACGCGGCTTCGATTCTACAGCAGACGCGGTTCTTTCCGTCCTCGTCTCTTCCGTGCCAAGAACGAGACGAAAACGAAAAAAGAAAAACAGGGTGGAAAGTCAGCGTGGCTCCCCCCGCGCACGGACAAGAAAACAGATGTGCCGAGAATCTGGCCCACCTCCACGACGCTGCCACGATGCTGATCGAGCACCAATCCGACGCCACCACCTCGGTTCGGCAACGGCGAAAGCAGGCCGGTTGGGACGAAAGCTACCTGCTTTCGATCTTGGAGTATGCGTTGGAAACGTCTTCGGCGGAATCCTCCGCACAGGTTGCTTCTGAAGTGTCGGAAGAGTCGGGCAGCAGCGGGTCCATCCGCAACCTCAAAAACGCGCTCTGATCTGCGCGCCCGCGCTGCCCAACCATGGGTCGAGCCTTGTTATATAAAAAAGAAATAATCCACCCCTCCCCCCTTTGTTTGGTGCGATATTTGAGAGAGAGCAGGTCAGTGACTCCTTCGAACGGAGGGAGCGTCTGCCGTTTGAGCTCCCTGGGGCTTTTTGAAATGCCCTCCCGAAAAGAACGCCTCCCGGGCCCGTTCCGATCGCTGACTCTCTTTCGCTGCCTGTTTCCCTTGATGCTTTTCTCGTCCTCAGCCGACGCGATCTTGTCGTCGGCCTTCTGTTACTCAGATCAGCGCTTTCTATGGTCGCGCCTGCGGCTCTTCGAGGACCGCATCGAGTTTCTGGGACTGAGGTGGACGGGGCTGCACCGGCGCACCGTGCCGCTCGACTGCATCAAAAAGCTGCGCTGGTGGACCGGCAGCAGCGGCGTCAACTTCGCGATGCTCCTGCGAGGGGAAGGCGACGGCGAGGGGCAGGAAGAGGAGGAGCGCATCTACCTGAACGTGGAGGCGGCCGGCCTGTGGAAGCATGAAGTCGAGGCGCGCGTTCCCGACCTCGATGCGTCCGGCTCGTCGCTTCCCCAAAGCGCCCCGGCAGCGACCTCTTCGGGAAGAGGTGCGCGAGCGGCGTGACCAGCAGCAGCGCTGCGGGGCGTGAGAAACGGGGGCGTCACCCTGCCGACCGAGCGCCCGCCCCTTTCTTGCATCGACGCCCATTCGAATATTTGGGGGGGCGTACTGCGCTGTCAAGCGTGATTCCTTGCCCTCCAAGGAGGTTCTGCCGCGAAGCTTCGACGATGGACGACGGGCGGCGCCATGCCGCACCGTCGTCGGTCGTCTACCGCCTATCGTCTTTTTCAGATTGCTCAGGGCACCGCAGGTAAGCAGAGACCGCTACTCAAATATTGCCGACTGACACAGCAGTACTGACATAGCAGTACGGAGAAAGGAGCTGACGATGCCCGTTCCGATCCTCCTCGCGGGCGTCCCCACCCCTATTACTTTCCCATTCCTCCACCCCCTTTCCCCACCTTCTCACCCGATGCAAACCACCCTCCGCGACGCCGGCGCGACCGAGCGCGAACTCGAAGTCGAAGCGCCCGCCGAAGAACTCGAAGATGACCTCCAGCAGGCCCTCCAGGCGCAGCAAAAGCAGGCTGACATGAAGGGCTTCCGTAAAGGCAAGGTCCCGCTCTCGCTCATCAAGAAGATGTACGGGCAGCAGCTGGGCCTGCAGGTGGCGCAACGCGCCGTGCAGGAGGCTTTCGAGCAGGAGGTGGAGGAAAACGAGGACGCCCCGGACGTGCTGGGCCGTCCGGAAATCACCGAGCTCGACTACGAGCCGGAGTCGGATCTGCACGCGGTGGTACGCTTCGGGGTGCGCCCGGAGATCGAGTTGAAGGACCTCTCCGGGGAAGAGCTGCCGAAGCTCGTCCCCGAGGTGAGCGCGGAAGACGTCGAGCGCGAGGAGTTGTCGCTGCGCAAGAGCGAAGCGACGCTCCTCCCCACCGACGAGGCCGCCGGCGAAACCGACTACATCGTGTTCGACCTTCAGGAGCTGGACACGGACAGCGGGACGCCCATCGTGGGCAACAAGGAAGAGGAGCAAGAGCTGTTTTTGGACAGCCCGCAGGTGGAGGGCAACCCGATGCTCGAAGCGCTCAAGGACGCCGTCGCCGGCGCGCACGCCGGCGAATCGGTGCAGTTCACCATCGGGCATGGGCAGGCGCACGGAGGCGGCGGCGAACATGCGCACCGCTTCGAGGTCACGCTCAAGGACGTTAAAAAGCGCGAGCTGCCGGAGCTGACCGACGAGTTCGTTCGCGACGCGACCGACGGGGAGTTCGAGAGCGTGGAGGACTTTCGCGCGCAGATCCGCGAGCGGCTCGCCGAGGCGTGGCAGCAGCGCGCCGACGAGGCACTCCAACGCGAGATCGTGCAGCGCATGCGCGAGTTGCACCCGGCGTCCGTGCCGCCGGACGTGGTGGAGACGTTTCTCGACTCCTTCGTCGAAGACGTCAAGCGCCGCAACGACGACGAGCTGCCGGAGGACTTCGACGAAACCGTCTTTCGCGAGAAAAACCGCAGCGAGGCGCAGGAGCAGGCCCACTGGATGCTCCTACGCGACGAGGTGGTGGACGCCTACGACCTGGAGGCGACCGATGCGGATATCGACGCCTTTTTCGAAAAGCAGGCGGCTCAGACGCCCGAACTCGAAGCCGATCAGCTGAAGCGCTTCTACGAGTCGCAGGAGGAGGCGATGGACCAGGTGCGCCAGCAGGTCCTCTCCGAGAAGGTCTTCGACACGCTCGAAGAACAGTTCCAGATCAACGAAAAAGACCGCGAGACCTTCGAGCAGGAGATGAAGGCCCGCCAGCCCGCCGCCCCGACTGCCGAGGGCGCCGCTCCTCCGGAAGAAGCGGACTCGGGCGAGGATTCCCCGCTGATCGTTACCTGAGCGTGGGTGCACGGGAGAACGGGAGCGTGGGAGATTTCCCGCGCTCCCTCTCTCCCGCACGCCCACGCCAAAAAAGGAACAGCAGCCCCCCATTCAGGGTAACAGAAACGCCCGCCGACAAGCTCCACGCCGCCAAAAAAGCAGTCCTCATGAGCGATCAGGTCGACGATTTCGTCAAGTTCAGCAAAGGACTCACATCGATGCCGGAAGGCATTTACAGTGGAGGCGCCGGGGAGCAGTCGATGGCGGGCCTCGTGCCGATGGTTGTGGAGCAGACCACGCGCGGGGAGCGCTCCTACGACATCTTCAGCCGC
>PXTR01000022.1 GCA_003023245.1 Bacteroidetes bacterium QS_8_68_15
CCTTTACAGCCTTTTTCCGTCGCGGGGCCCCGTCGCTGCCGACCTTGTTTCGGGCACGCCCGTCGAGTGATCGCGGGATCGCTTTCCACGCGCCGCGACCCCGCGTGCAAGAGCAACGTCGCGTTGGTGCCCATGAACTTGCATGAGGCGAACGGCGGCCTTTATACTACACACAGCGGCGAGCGATCACGTGCGAATCGCGCAGGTGCCGTTCCTGCAACGCGTTCTGCTGATAACATACTGCGGCTATGCGTAAACGGGTTTGCCTGCGACGGATCATCAAACGTGCAGCGACTTCCACTGCCGCGTTGCGCGGCGGCATCGCATTTTCTATCTGTGGCGCCCGTTTCTGCCCGACGCCGACGACGAGATGGTTCTCGAACTTGCTGTCGCCGCTGGTTGCTCTCGAATCGTGACTTACAACAAAAGCGATTTCGAGGGTGTATAAGACTTCGGGATCCGAGCAATCAAACCGGGCGCGTTCCTCGAAGAAATCGGAGAAGCCGAATGAGCACACTGAACGTCAACTTACCCGACTCGCTGCACCGCAAACTCGAGGAGCTTTCCGAACAGGAAGGCATCGCTGAGGAGCAGTTCATCGCCACGGCGGTGGCCGAGAAGGTGTCTGCGCTTTTGACGGAGGAGCACTTGGAGCAACGCGCGGAGCGCGGCAGCCGCGAGAAGTACGAGCGAGCGCTTTCGCAAGTGCCAGACGTGGAGCCAGACGAGCGCGACCGCATCGAGTGACTGGTTCTTTCTGCCATATTTCCCGGCGCGCTTTTTCGAGAGGGCGATCTGCCAGTGCCCCCCGACCATACGCCATGAGCTTCGACGGAGGCGGGGCCAGGCCGCTTACAGCACCGCGTCGAGCACGTCGGTGAGGCGCTTGCAGAAAATCAGTTCCAGCCCGTCGGGGGCGGCCAGTCCGTCGCGGTTGCCCTCCGGCACCACGGCGCGCTCGAAGCCCAGCTTCTTCGCTTCGCGCAGGCGCGGCTCCACGCGGCCCACCGAGCGCACCTCCCCGCCCAGGCCGACCTCGCCGATCAGGACCGTGCCGGTGTCGGCGGGGATGTCGCGGAACGAGGAGGCGCAGGCGACGGCCACGCCCAGGTCGACGGCCGGCTCGTCGAGCGTGACGCCGCCGGCGACGTTGAGAAACAGGTCGTGATCGGAGAAGGCCAGCCCGGCGCGCTTCTCCAGCACGGCCAGGAGCATCTGGAGGCGCCGTTGCGCGAAGCCGGTGGACGTGCGCTCGGGCGTGGAGTAGCGCGAGTCGCTGGCCAGCGCCTGAATTTCGACCAGGATGGGGCGCGTGCCCTCCAGCGAGCAGACGACCGTCGAGCCGCTCACGCCGTAGCCGCGCTCGGCGAGAAAAATTTCGCTGGGGTTCTCGACGGGGCGGAGGCCGTCTTCGCGCATCTCGAAAACGCCGATCTCATGGGCCGCGCCGAAGCGGTTTTTGACCGACCGCAGGATGCGGTAGGCGTGGTGGCGGTCGCCCTCGAAGTAGAGCACCGTGTCGACCATGTGCTCCAGCACGCGCGGCCCGGCGATGGCGCCTTTTTTGGTGACGTGCCCCACCAGAAACGTCGCGCACTCCAGCTCTTTGGTGAGCCGCCGCAGCGTGGCCGCCGATTCGCGCACCTGGCTGACCGACCCGGGGGCGCTTTCGCGGTCGGGGCGAAAGAGCGTCTGAATCGAGTCGACGACGAGCACGTCGGGGGCGGCCTCCTCAGCGGCGTCGGCGACCGTCTCGACGTTGGTTTCGGCAAAGAGGAGCAAGTCTTCGTCGCTGCCGCCGCCGCCGTCGTCGTCTGCGGCAGCGCCCACGCCGAGGCGCCGAGCGCGCAGCTTCACCTGGCGCATCGACTCCTCGCCGGTGACGTAGAGTATTTTCCGTTCCGGTAGATACTTGCCCAGCTCGGTCATCAGGGTAGACTTGCCGATGCCCGGGTCGCCGGCAATCAGGCTCAGCGCGCCGCGCGTGATGCCGCCGCCCATGACGCGATCCAGCTCGCCGATGCCGGTCACGAGGCGCGTCTCCTCGCCCATCTCGATCTCGGCGAGCGTCTGCGGTCGGCGCGCGGCCTCGCCGTCGTCCGTTCCGTTGGTGTCGAACGCGCCCTGCTGCTTCTTCCGGCGGGGCACGCGCGCCTTGACTTCGCTCTCGGGCTGCTCCTCGGCGAAGCTGTTCCACGCGCCGCACTCGGGGCATTTGCCCATCCACTTGTGCGCGACGTGGCCGCAGTCCTGGCAGACGAAGCGCGGAGCGTCGGGCATGGGGCAGGGCGGTTTGGGGTTGCGGGTTTGGGCACTCGCTCGCGCTTACGCGCCGGCCTTTACCGCTTCTGCCTCGCCGCGTTCAACGTGCAGATCGGCGTGGCGGCCCTGTGCGTCGAGATGAGCGTTCAGGTGTTCGAGGAAATGCTGCACGATCTCGTCGCGCTCCTCGGTGGTGAAGTCGCGCTCGGCGTCTTTCGGCCGCACGATGGTGAGGTGGAGGGCCTGCTCGTCTTTCGGGGAGTCGGGACGGAGGGAGAAGGCCAGGTCCACGTCCGTCGAGCCGTCGAGGACGTGGTGGCGCAGGATGCAGGCGTCGCGGTCCTTCTCGCTGGCGTAATGGCGGGAGGCGTCTTCGAGGTAGTGCCAGCCGGGGGAGGCGTAGGCGAAGTCCCGCAGCACTTCCAGCGGCGTGAGCTTGGCGTCGTCGGCGGGAGCGAGGGCGACGTCGATGATGAGATCCATCGGCAGGGCGGCGGAGCAGGTGAGCAGTCAGTGTAGGCGGTAGGTAGAACGCGGCGAGGCGAGGCGTCGTTTCCGGGCGTTTTGGTTGGTGGTTTTTGGCCGTCGGGGGTCGGTGGGGAACGTGCGGTAGGGATGGTTCGTGATTTGGTACGCGCCGCTGTTGCCCCCGTCTCTCTCGCCGCTGTTGCTTCGTCTCGTGGACGTGCGTTTTCCTTTCGCTGTGGCCTTGCTCGCGCTGGTGTGTGCCACCGGGTGCTCTTCCTCGCAGCCCGCTTCGGCTCCGTCCGACGCGGCCGGCGCGCCCGTCGCGCAGCAGGCCGCTTCCGCGCCGCTGACCGTCACGCCGGAGCGCCCGCAGGCCGGCCAATCCGTCACGGTGTCCTACCGTCCGCAGGCGCAGGGGGCGGCGATCCGTGCGCCCGACACGCTGGAGCTGGTCTGGCGCACGCGGAAGCCGAATTACCGAATCGTTCCGATGACGAAGCGGGGCGCGCAGTGGACGGCGCAGATCCGGCCTGACTCCGGCGCGCATCTCGTGCGCTTCTACGTGCAGGGCGACAGCGCCACCGACCGGAACGACGGCGCCGCCGGCTGGAGCCGTCTGATCTACGGGGCAGACGGGCAGCCCGTGCGCGGGGCGCACGTCGCTCGCGCGGCGTTCCTCCGCGACCACTACGACGGGCGTTCCATTCGCGACACGTTGATGCGCGCCTACCGCCGCGAGTTGCGGCTTTACCCCGACCATCTCGTCGCGCAGACGCACATGAGCGCCCTCCGCGCCGAGAAGCGCCCCGCCCAGGCCGACTCGCTACGCGGCGCGGCGCTCGCCCGGATCGACAGCGGGCGTCGTCAGCACGCGGCGGCGGGTGAGGCCGAACCGCTGCGCGCGGTGCAACGCGCCTACTTCGCGCTGGGTCGCCATGAGCGCGTCCGCGCCGTCGCCGAGACGATTGCCGAAGCCGCTCCGCGCGGCCCCGAAGCCGAGCTGGCGGCTTTTCGCCGCGCCACCGCCGAGGGGGCCGGCCCGACGCGCATGAAACGGCACGCCGAAAACTTCTTCGAGCGGTTCCCCGACTCGTTCTTCGAGAGCAGCGTGCACGAGGCGCTGTTTAAAAAATACCGCGACGCCGGCCAGACCGAGAAGATGATCCGGGCGGGCCGCCGGTGGGTGCAGAGCGAGCAGGTCAACCGGGCGCGAGCGCATCGCCGGCTGGCCGAGGCGCTGGCCGGGGCCAGGCGCTATGAGGCGGCTCTGACGCAGGCGCGCCGCGCCATCGAAGCCGCTCCCGAGGCGCCGCGCCGCTATTCGTTTTTCAAGACCGCCGCCGGGGAATGGGACTGGGCCCCCGCGCCGCTCACGCCCGCGGAGCGCCGCCGGATGCAGCGCCGTCGGCGCGGGCGGCAGCGGGCCGCGCTGGGGCGCATCCACTACCGCCGACAGGACTACGCAAAGGCCGCCGAGGTGCTCGCGCGGGCGGTCGAGGAGAATCCGCCGTTCGCCCGCGCCTGGGCGCACCTGGCGGAGGCGCGCGACAAGCTCGGGCAGCCGGGCCGCGCCCGCTCGGCTGCCGAAGAAGCGTTGCGCCGCCGGCCGACATTGCGCCCGGCGCGCGCGCTCTACCGCCGCCTCTACGCCGAAAAGCACGGCTCCACGGCCGGCCTCGACAGCACCCTCGCCGGCCTCGCGCGCGACAAGCTCCTGCGCGAACGGATCGACGCGTCCGCTCCGCCGCTGCGCCTCACCCGCCTGCCGATGAACGACGCGCAGCCGGCCGACTCCCTGCGCACCGAGGCGCTCACCGGCGACGTGCTCGTCGTGGAGTTCTGGGCCTCGTGGTGCGGACCCTGCCGCGAGGCGTTTCCGCACCTCCAGGACGTGTACGAAACCTACGACGACACCTCCGATGTGACGTTCCTCACCGTGAACACGAGTTGGAACGACACGAAGGCCCGCGCCCGGGCGCTCGTCGCGAAGAACGACTACACCTTTCCGCTCTACTGGGACGCCGGCGGGCGCGTGGCGGACGCCTTCGGCGTGCGCAGCGTCCCCACCACCGTGCTGATCGGCAAAGACGGGCGCGTGCAGTACCACGAGACCGGCTTCAGCCCCGACCGCTACGAAGAAGCGCTGACCTGGCGCATCGACCTGCTGCGCAGTTTGTAGATGGTGGGTTGGGGATGGTTTTCGTCCAGCAGAAGCTTCGCTGAGCGAGACCCGATCTCCCATTTCAGCAACCGAAGGAAGCGGACCGTCCACCATCTACCGTTTCCGGCAGGCAATCCATTCAAAGCGGCCCTACCGTCCGAAGAGGTAGTAGATCAGGCACCCCACGTACGGGAAAATCACCACGACGGCGGCCCACATAATCTTGTTGCCTGTCGAGCGGGGACTGCCGGCCAGCTCCACCAGCGCGATGACGTCGAGGATGACCAGCACCGTCCCGCAGGCGCTCAGCGACCAGAAGTTGACCACCTGGTTGAGCAAGCTGCCGCCGGCGCAGCCGGTGAGCGTGAGCGCGGCGACGACGGCGAGCGCGGCGACGAGAAGGCGCGAAGAGCGAGAAGGACGCACGGAAGCGGGAGGCTCATGCGAAAAAAGAGCGGCAGCACCGGTGCAAAGTAACGGCATGGCGCGCAGAAAGGGCGAACGCCTGCGCGTAACGCTCCCGTGACGGTCAGCCGTCAGCTATCGGCCGTCGGGTCGAGAAGGAAAATGCTCAACGGAGCCGGCGGCGCTGCTCGAAGGCGCGCACCGGTCAGTCGCCGCCGGGGCGCGGCAGGTCGGCGGCGATCGGGCGGACATTCTTCTTCGGGGCGGCCCCGTCGCCCACCTCGTCCGGCAACGCAGTGTCGCTCTCCGTCGGTCCGCTCCCGCGTTGCTTTCGGCGCCCCCTGCGTCGCCAGCGCGGGTACCAGATCAAAAAGCCCGTCACCGGCAAACTGGCGGAAAGCAGGCTGGCGAAGAACGCGAGGATTTTTCCCGGCATGCCCCCGATGGCACCGACGTGAATGTCGTAGTTCATCTCCAGCAGCTTTTCCCCGGCGTTTTTTCTGCGTAGGTGTCCCTGTCGAGGAGTTTCCCGGATTCGCGTGTAGCGCGCCTCATCCTCTCCACCGAAGCTGAAGAACTCGGAGAAGACGTACGCGCCGCCGAGCGTGGGCGCTTCGGATTCCGGGTGGGGTCCCCGGGACGGGTGAAGCAAGGCAACATGCTTTCGCCCCGGCGGTACGAAGACAGCGAACACCTTCTGTCCTCCGGCTCCCCGTTCGCCTCCATGAGTACCAAGCAGAAAGCCTTCGTCGTCCGCATTCGCCCGGACAGCACCCACGGCCTCGACAAACTGAACGTCCAGCTGGGACGCGGCTGGCACGTCGCCAAGGTGGCACCGCTCGGGGGCGCCGGCGTAGGCAGCCGCGACAACGCGCCCGAACTGTGCCTGGCTGCTCTCGTCGTCATCGAGCGTCACGAAGACACCGCCACCGAGGTGATCGCGCAGGCGGAGGAAGAGACCGAGGAAATCGTCGAGGGGGAAGAGCTTTCCGAAGAAAGCCTCTCCGAGGAGATCGAGGAGGGGCGCAACGGCGGAAGCGCATGAGCGAACGCGCACACCCCCGCTTTCCTTCTCCTTCGTTCCCAGCCCCTTCTTGTGAGCGCTTCCTCCCCAGACGATTCGTCCGTTCCGCCCTTTCGCCCCGACGAGCCGGAGCACACGCCGGACGCGCCCGCGTCGCCTTCCGCTGCCGAAGACGATTCCCGTGACGGCGCTGCGGAGGCGCGCGAGGTTCCGCGCGCTTCGGAAAACCGGTACGGCCTGCCGCCCGCCTTACAGGAGGACCTGGGGGAGGAGATCGTCGGCGACATCTTCGACACGAACGAAATTTTCACCCGCATCGCTGCCAATGCCAACCGCGAGTTCGGACGGTCGACGCAGCTGCTGTTCTGGAGTGGGCTGGCGGCGGGGCTGACGATCAGCCTGTCGTTTCTGGGAATGGCCGCGACGGAGGGCATGGTGTCGGGCCCGAGCGTGAAGCTTATCTCGGCGCTGTTTTACCCGCTGGGGTTCATCTTCATCGTGCTGGGGCGCTACCAGCTCTTTACCGAAAACACGCTCACGCCCGTCACGCTGGTGTTGACGCGGCGCGCCTCGATCCCGCGCCTGCTGCGCATCTGGGGCCTGGTGCTGTTTGCTAACGTGCTGGGGACGGCGTTCGCAGGCTTCTACTTTTCGCAGACGAGCATCTTGGAAGGGGAAGCGGCCGCGGCGGCGACCGACATCGGCACGCACGCTCTGGAGATGGGGTGGTGGACGCTCTTTTTCAAGGGCACCATCGCCGGGTGGCTCGTCGCCGGCATGGTGTGGCTCAACCACGCCGCCCGCACCGCTACGGCCCGCATTTTTATCGCCTTCGCGCTGATGTACGCCGTCGCCGCGGCCGACCTGGCACACTGCATCGTCGGTTCGGTGGAAGTCTTCTACATCGTTTTCGAAGGCGAGGCGACCGTGCTGGCGTACCTCGGCCGCTTCCTCGCCCCCGCCGCGCTGGGCAACACCGTCGGCGGCGTGTTTCTCGTGGCGCTGCTGAACTACGCGCAGACCGAGCGCGAGGTGCACGCCGAACGCACGGCTCTCTCCTGGCGCGAGTGGCTGCTGGGCACGGCCCCGCACGAACCGGCCGCCTGAGGACGGTGGACCAGGAAAATAGCGGTCTTGCAGAAGAGTCCAGCCGTTGTCTTACCGCCGCCGTCGGGTCGTGTCCGCATTCGGCGAAGGAGCCTCCGACCCTGACGACGGAGCAGCGCTCGTATCGGTAGTCTCCCCGCTCGTGTCGCGTCCCGAGCCGTCCTGTTCGGGCGCGCGCAGCAGGCGCGGTGGCTCGTCGGTGTAGGGCGCCTGTTGCTGCTGCGAAGGACGGTTCGTGCCGGAGGGCAGCGGCCCCGGCCGGCCGGCGGAGTCGCGGGCCGTCGTGTCGCGCTGCGCCGCACGGGTCGTGTCGCCCGCGGCACTTCCCCCCACGTCGGGCAGGCGGCGCACGGTGCCCCGGCGCAACGCGATGTCGCCGTTTTTGGTGCGCAGCCGCACCGGGGCCGCCCCGTCGCCGAGCGTGCCCTCGAAGCGCGCCCCGGCGCCGCTCGACTCGAGGTCGCGTTCCGAGAAGTTGAGTTGCCCCGTGTCGATGTCGCCCGCCTCGGTGCGCGCCTCCACGTCGGCGGAGGCGGAGTCCGGAAGCGTGAGCCGCAGGTCGCCGTTGGCCGTGCGCAGCCGCACCTCCGCCTCGGAGGGCAGGTGCAGCAGGCCCGCCTCCACCGAGCCGTTGCGCGTCTCGGCCCGCACCGCGCGCGCTGCCCCGCCGATGCGGATGTCGCCGTTTTCGTCATTGACGTCGAGCGGCCCGCGCAGCCCCGAGAGCGCCGCGTCGCTATTGCGCAGATGCACCCGCAGGCGCGTGTCCCGCGGCGCAGTCCCACGCACCCTCACCTTCGTCCGGCTCGGGGCGCTGGAGGTCAACTGGTAGGCGAATTCCTCCCCGCCGCCGCGCTCCTCGATGCGGATGCCGCTGAGGAGGCGGCGCGCCTCACTGCGGCTGCCCGCCTGGGCGTGCTTGCGGAACGTCAGCTCCGCTTCGGGGCCGGTGGTGTCCCGGAGCGTGACGTCGCCGCGATAGCTGTCGAAGACCAGCGTGCGCTGCCCCGGCGTCACGCCGCGTTGCACCCGGCGCGTCACCTCCACCTGCGACCCGCCGCCCTCCTCCGCGCCGCCACCGCCGAGACGGTTGCAGCCGGTGACGGCAAACGCCCCGGCGGAAGCGACGACGGCGGCTACGACGAAGAGCCGGGCAAGTGGGTGACGAGTAGACATGATGAAGCGCGTATGAGAGTGCAGGAGTACGGAAGTGCGGGGGTGATTTTCCCGCCGGCGACCAGAGAAACGTTCAACCTTACACTTTCAACCTTCACCCCTCAGTGCACCGCCACGTTCTTGATGAAGCGGCGCACGGCGAAGAACGAGCCGATCCATCCCAGCAGCACGCCGCCCACCAGCAGCACGCCGATGGCCGGCCACAGCCCGCCGACCGCTCCGATACCCGGCACGTAGCTGGCGGCCAGGCGGTAGAGCCCCCACAGCACGGCGCTCGCCATCACCCCGGCGATCAGGCCCTGAAGCATGCCTTCGATGACGAAGGGTCGCCGGATGAACCGGTCGGTCGCGCCGACGAGCTTCATGGTGCGAATGAGGAGGCGCCGCGCGTAGACGGTCAGCCGAATGGTGTTAGCGACCAGGAAGATTGACGCCAGCACCACCAGTGCGCCCAGCGAGACGCCCCCCCACGTGATGAGCCGCAGGTTTTGCTGCACGCGCGCAAAGAGCGGCTGGTTGAAGACGATTTCGTCGACACGCGCCCACGTCTCGACCTCGCTGATGAGGGTGTTCAGGCTGTCGGAGGAGGCGTAGGTCGGCGCCACGCGTACCTCCACGGAGGCGGGCAGAAACGGCTCGTCGTAGTACATCTCCGCCCCTTCCCCGAAGGCGCGCCGGAAGCGCTTCTGCGCCTCCTCAGGCGAGACGTACTCCACCTCGTCGACCCCGGGCAGCAGCCGCGCGCGCTCCATGATGCGCTGCGCGTCGTCGGCGGCGGCCTGCTCGTCGAGCATTACGTTGAGCTGGCCCACACGCTGGCGCAGCCACCCGCTGACCTGCTGCGCCTGATAGCCCACCACCACGAAGAGGCCCACCAGTACCAGCGCCACCGTCATCGCGCTCGTCGCGGCGATAGCGGCAAACTTGGCGCGCCAGAAGCCGGCCAAACCTTCGCGGATGCTGTAGGCGAGCGCCATGGCGGGTTGCGTGCGGCGATTCGGGAAAGCGGCGCTTTGGGAAAGGTAAGCGTTCGCGCTTCGGAAATGCGAGGGGGCGGTTGGCTTTCAGCGGTCAGCTTTCAGCTGTCAGTTGACAGATAACAAGCGTTGGCTTTTTAGCAAGTTGCCTCGTTTATTTATGCCGCACGTTTCCTATATTTTCTTTGGCTCCGCTCGCTCATGCAA
>PXTR01000023.1 GCA_003023245.1 Bacteroidetes bacterium QS_8_68_15
GGCGCGGGCGTGCCCCTCGCGTGCCCGCCGCAGCGCCTCGGGATCGCGGTCGCGCAGCGGCACCGCCCACTGCGTCCAACTCGCGTGGTCGTGCGCCTCGTGAAGCGCGGCGAAGAGGGCGTAGTCGTTCAGCCAGTCCTCGCCGTGCTTTTCGCGAAAGGCGTCGAAGGCCGTCGTCAAGTCGGGAAAGGCCCCCTGTTCGACGTTCGTAAAGGCCGTCTCCAACAGCGCCGTCTTGCGCTCGCGCACCGCCGGGTAGTCGACGCGCCCTTCGCCGACGGCTGCCGCGTCGAGGTCGTCGTCCGTGACCAGTCCCGCCTCATGCAGCCGATCGGGACTAATCAGGAGCGGGTTGCCGGCGAACGTGGAGGTCGTCGTGTAGGGCGAAGCGCCGTCGCCGGTGGCCCCGAGCGGGAGGATCTGCCAGAGCGAGAGGCCGCCCGCCTCGAGAAAATCGACGAAGCGGTGCGCTGCCGGCCCCAGGTCGCCGATCCCGAAGCGGCCCGGCAGCGAGGTGATGTGCATCAGCAGGCCGCCGGTGCGCGCGGGCGGTTGCGGGTTTGGGGTTTCGGGTTCGGGGTGTTCGATGGTCGGCGGGCGATGGTCGAATGGACAGCGTTCGGAAGGGGCGTGCACTCAAGGTCAGAAGCGCACTCGCCATTCGCAAATCGCCCTTCGTCATTCGCTCTCCGCAAAGTGCGTCTGGAAGCGGTCGTAGAGTTGGCGCAGGCGGTGGTCGGCCTCGGCGGCGGGCAGGTCGATCACCTCGGGGGCGGCCGCGCTGCTCGCGCCGGCGGTGTCGAGGTAGAGGGTCTTCAGCCCCAGGCGCCGCTGAAAGAGCGAGGCGGTGGCGTAGAAGACCTGCTGGCGGTCGGTGGGCAACAGCCACGTGCGTTGCCGCAGGACGCCGCGCTGCACGAGCAGGCCCTCGGAAGTGAGCGCGTAGCCCATGCAGCGGTATCGCAGCCACGCCCACACCGGCGCGAGCGGCCACGCCAGCAGGCCCCAGTACGCGCCGTGCCAGAAGACGCTCGTTCCCGTCAGGAGCCATCCGCCCAGGAAGCCGACGGCCGCCACCAGCGCCGCCAGCGCCCACGAATAGCGAATCGTCGCGCGCCGGATCGTAAGCCGCGAGACCGGCTCCAGCGCCTCCGGCACGTCGAGCGGGCGGATGCGCTGCGCCAGGGCGAGCACCTCGCCGCGCCGCGCGAAGGGCACGACGGTCTGCTGGTTCGAGCCCTCCACGCCCATCGTCTGCACCTTCAGGGTAAACCAGCCGAACGCGCGCATCAGCGGATTGGTGCGCAAGACGACCGCCTGCACCTTCGCCAGCGGGATCGTCCCCTCCGAGACGGTCAACAGGCCGCGCCGGTAGTGCAACTTGGCGCCCCCGTTCGAACGGACCTCGTCCGGGCGGCCTGCTTCCCCGGCGTTTCCTTTCTCGCGCCAGAGGCGGAAGCCGTAGTAGCGATTGACGTTGAGCACGATCCCGGTCAGCCAGCCGAGCAAGCACACGACGGCCAGCGTGAGCATCGCCGCGAAGACCGGCGAGGCGCGCGCGCCCTGCGCTACCGCCTGCAGCGGACCGCCCTCGAAGTACGGCGCCAGCTCCCGCGGATCGTCGAAGCCGGCGTACTGAAGCCCCCCGAAGATGAGCGCCAGCAGCGCCAGCGAAAACCGAAACGCCCCCGACAGCACCACACGCCGCAGCGACATGTCGTAGAGCGTTTCCTCGGCCGGCACGTCTTCCGCCGCTGCCGCGCTCTCGTCTTCCGCTTTTTTCGCGGACGCCGCCGCCTCCGCCGTCGAGCCGCTGCCGGCGGTTTCGACCTTGACCTTCGCCATCCCCAGTAGGCGCGGGAGGAAGGGATGAATGATCTGCACGTTCTGCACGCGCTCGACGGGCATCGAGCGGTGCTGCGTTCGAAAGACACCGCTGCGAATGACGATCTCCGAGGCGGTAATCCAGTACCGAAAGCGCAGGTAGCGCAGCACGATGAGCGGCAGCGCGACGACGCCGTAGGCCGCCGCCGGGACCAGGTTGCCCCAGGCTTCCGGGTCGGCCCCGGTGGTGAGGAACGGCAGCAGCAGCACCCCCAGCGCCGGCAGGCTCGAGACGAGCTGCTGCACGGTCGTCAGCGGGTGTAGGCGGCGGCCGTCCTTTCCGGTAGCAGCCGCCTGGCCCAAAGAGCGGTCATCGGCAGCGTCGGGCGTTTCCGACATGGGGAGAGGCGTGATGCGTATTGCGTGATGCGTATTGCGTAAGGACAACACCCCATGTCGTTTGTGCCCCAGAGCTACCGGTGGGACCACTCCGTACGCATTGACGCCCGAGTGTTCTTTCGTCTCCCGCCAACGGGCAGCCTCACGCGTCACGTTCCACGTTTCACGCATCGCGCTCCGCCAGCACGTAGCGCTTCACGTCGTCGCGCAGGCGTTCGGCGTCGGCGTAGCGCAGGCCCGGCACGGCCACGTCCGAGGAGCGCCCCCCCGCGGTGTGGACCACCAGCTTGCCCAGGTCAAACTCGCGCTCTACGAGATCCTGCGAGACGTCCACGTGCTGAATGCGCCGCAGCGGAACGACGGTGCGCACGCGGTTGAGGACGCCGCGCTCCAGGTACAGCTCCTCGGCGCGCAGCGCGTAGCGCCAGTAGCGCCAGCGCAGGCGCGGCACGGCGATCGTCGCGCCCGCGCTCATCACGAAGGCCGCGCCCGAAAACACAAACGGCCAGGCCTCGCCGCTGAGCCACCGCACGAGGTCGTAGAAAAAGAGCGCCCCCACCAGCAGCAGGAGCAGGCCGCCGAGCTTGAGCGCCCAGACGGTGCGAATCTCCGGCTCCAGCCGCTGCATCTCGTCGTCTGCAAAGCGGTCGGGCAGCGCCTCGTCGTCACCGCTTCGATCGCCCCCCGCCGGCGCGCCGGCGGCCCTTCCGTTCTCGGGGTCGGAAGGCGCGGCAGCGGCCGATGATGCATTGCCGGTAGCGGCGCCGTCGGCAAAATCAGCGTCGTCCGCAGAAGCGGGGTCGGAAGAAGACGATACGTCAGCAGGCGACGAGGCGTCGGGAGACATCGAAGCGCCGGGCGGAAAGCGAAAAGCACGCTGCGGCTGTCGTACCCGTCGCAACGAAAATCGGTTCGCATCGGCGGTGTAGCTTCGAGGGGCGTGTCGCAGATCGAGCGTTTCCCAACCCCAACCCGAAATCCCCAACCCGAAACCGCGAAGCCGTCAATCCGAGAACTGTCGGTCGGTCAGCTCGCGCAGCTGCTCGCGGCCGAGGAGGTACCAGTTGGGGCTGGAGAGGTTGCCCGTGGAGGTACGGTGAAAGCTCGCGCGCAGCAGCAGCTCGCGGTCGTCGCCGGGATCGGCCCCTTCGTAGGAATGCGCGCCCCAGTGCACGACGAAGTAGGCGCTC
>PXTR01000024.1 GCA_003023245.1 Bacteroidetes bacterium QS_8_68_15
CCCCGGTTCTCCTCAATCGCCAATCGAAAACCGACAATCGAAAACCGACAATCGAAAACCGACAATCGAAAATCGCCAATCGCACGACCGATCGCTACACCTCGCGCAGCATGTGCCCGTTGAGGGTGCGCTTGACGGTGACGGCCTCCTCCACGTCGATGGCCGAGGCGTCGACTTTAATACGCGGACGCATCACGTCTTGCTCGATCCAGCGGTAGGTGTCAGCCCCCAGCGGGGCGGCGTCGCCGTCGGCGCAGGCGGCCAGCGCGACGAGGCCCATCATGCCGATGCCTGCTTCGTAGGCGCTGCTCCACACCGGGCGCAGGCCCAGGTCGGTCGCCTTGTCGGCCAGGTAGACCAACCCCGAGAAGCCGCCCAGCACGGTGGGTTTGAGCACGACGGTGTCGGCGTAGTCGGCGTGATCGGAGAGCGTGACGAGCGAAACTGAACGCATCGTCTCGTCGAGCGCCACGGGGAGGCCGGTGTCTTCGACGAAGGCCGGCAGGGCGTCCGGGTCCTCGAGCGGCTCTTCGAGATAGTCGAGGTCGACGCCGGCGATGCCGTCGGCGAAGCGGCGTGCCTCCTCGGGCGTCCAGGCGCGGTTGGCGTCGAGGCGCAGCGCCACGCCTGCGCCCAGCCGCTCGTCCAACTGCTCGACGAGCTGGACTTCATCGTCGAGCGGGCGGCGCCCCACCTTGAGCTTGACGGCGCGGAACCCGTCTTCCTTGAAGTCCGCGAGCCGGTCGAGGATGTCGTCGGGCTCCCCGGTCAGCAGGCGGCTCAGGGGCAGCGTTTCGTGCGGGTCGTCCATCATGAGCCGGTGGACGGGCTCCTCGAACTGTTCGGCGGCGAGCGTCCAGGCGGCCTGTTCGAGCGCAAAGCGCGTGGAGGCGGACAGCTCGGGGTTGTCGAGGAGACGGCTGAAGTCGTCGTTGTCCTCGAACCACCGGCCGTCGATCTCGCGCCCGGTGGCAATGCGCTTCAGCTTGAACGCCTCGCGCGTGGCCTGCTGCAGGCGCTCTTCGCTGAAGCCCGGCAGCGGTGCGGCCTCCCCCCAGCCGACGTCCCCGGCGTCGCTGGCCAGGCGCAGGAGCAACCCCTCGCGGCGGTAGAGCTGGCGGCGTGGCATCTGAAGCGGCTCGACGAGCGGCAGCTTGTAGCGGAAGACTCCGAAAGACGAAATGCGCATGGGCGCGCTGGCGGTTGGGTTGTTAAAGGGTCAACGTTGAATGTTGGAGGGTTTTCGAGCCGCGAGCGGTCCGTCGGGGGTCCTCACAGGTTCCAGCCGACCGAGAAGACGAGGCTGTAGGCGACGAGCAGGCGCGCGGTGCGGCCCAGGAGCGGTCCAAACGCGCGGGGGCCGGCCGCCTGCCGGAGGCGGCGCAGTAGCGGGACGCCGCCGCCGCCCACCGCGCCGGTGGCCGCAAGCGCCCAGGCGTGGTCGCCCGTCCAGCCGACCAGCGCCACGGGCACGAGCGCCGCACCGGCGACGCAGCCGACGTAGAGCCAGCGTCCCGTTCCCCGCCCGAAGCGCACGACGAGCGTCTTTTTGCCGGCGCGGGCGTCCTCCTCGCGGTCGCGCAGGTTGTTGACCAAAAGGATCCCCGTCGCCAGAAGACCCGGCGCCAGCCCGGCAACCCCCACCGGTGCGTTCAGTGAGAGCGCCTGCACGTAGTACGTTCCGCCCACCGCCACCGGGCCGAAGAAGACCAGCACGAACAGATCCGCCAGCCCCAGGTACGCCAGCGACCAGCGCCCGGCGGTGTACCACACGCCCGAGGCGATGGAGCACAGCCCGACGGCCAGCACCGCCGCGCCGCCGCGCCAGATCAGGTAGAGGCCGCTGGCAAAGGCGAGCGCGAACGTCAGGATCGTCGCGCGCCGCATGGCCTGCACGCTGACCCAGCCGGCCTGCGTGGCGCGGGGGGGACCGCGGCGGCTTTCGCGGTCAGCCCCTTTCACGAAATCGAGGTAGTCGTTGCTGAAGTTGGTGCCGATCTGGATGAGGACGGCCCCGAGCGCCGCGCACAGCGCCGAGGCGGCGTGAAAAGCGCCCGCTTCGAGGGCCATCGCCGTGCCGACGACCACCGGCGCCACCGCCGCGCCGAGCGTCTTGGGCCGCGCCGCCTGCACCCATACCCCAACTGCCGACGGTCGTCTGGAGGCAGATTCGGAATCGGGGGCCGTCATCGAAACGCTGACGTCGAAAAAAGACAGGTTTGCGCGCCGACCAAAAACAGCGAAAGGGTAACAAAGGTCTATCCCGCACGCAGAAAGAAGATCGCCTCAGGCTACGAATCTTCTCCTAAAAACGCCCGCAGGCGGGCCGCAAAGCGCTCCGGGCGCTCGGCGTGGACGTTGTGCCCGGCGTCTTCGACGACCGTGCGCCGCAGTCGGCCCTTCGACCGTGCGGCCATCGCCTCGGTGAGGCGGCAGTACTTCTCGTCGAGCGCCCCGGTGAGCACGAGCGCCGGCATCGCCAGCTCCGGCAGCCGCGGCCACAGCGACGGCTGCCGACCGGTGCCCATCCCCTCGAGCGAACGCACCAGCTCGGCGGGGTCGTTGTCCAGCCGCCGCGCGACGGCTTCCTCGACGAGCCCGTGACGGGAAAGCGACGCGAAGAGCGGCATCCGGTACCAGTCTTCGAGAAAGGCGCGGAAGTCGCCGCTGATGCGGCGGGCGCGCTCGGCGTCGGTGCGGCGGCGGTCGGCGCGCGCCGTCTCGGTCTCCAGCCCCGGCGAGGCGGATTCGAGCAGAAGGCGACGGCAGCGCTCCGGCCACTGGAGCGCAAAGTAGAGCGCGAGCCGCCCGCCCATCGAGTAGCCCACCACGGCGACCCGGCTCAGGTCCTGCGTGTCGAGCGTGGCGGCGAGTGCGTCGGCGGCTCCGTCCATCGTGTAGTCGTCGTCGGATAGGCGCCCGGTCGCCGACCCATGCCCCGGCAGATCGACCGCGAGGCAGCGCGCGCCGTCCGTCAGTCGCCCCGCGATGGGTTGCCAGTTCGCCGCCGCGCCCATGAAACCGTGCAGAAACAGCACACGCGGCGCCCCGGCGGGTCCTCCGAAGTCGGTGACGGGAAGCGGTCGGATGGGGACGGGCGTGCGGGAGTGGGGAGATTCTCGATGGCAAAAGTGAGCGAGAGGAGAAACGCCAGGCGCCCCGCGCTAAGCGCCGAGCGCCTCGCGCACAGCCTCGGCGACGCGCGTGTCCAGCCGCTCGTGGAGGGCGCGGTTTTCGCGGCGGTCGGTGCGCACTTCGATGAGGGCGGGCGCGCCGCTGCGGCTGCGCTCGCGGTAGGCAGCGGCGAAGGCCTCAGGCGTGGCGGGTCGGTCGTAGGGAAGGTCGAACATCGCGGCGGCCTCTTCGAAGGAGCGATCGTGCGGCGTCGTGAAGTGCGGCTCGAATACGTCGGGCCGCTCGGCGATGGGCAGGAAGTGAAAGATGCCCCCGCCGCCGTTGTTGACGGCCACGACGGTGACCGGTCGGTCGCGGAGCAGCGCCAGCGCGCCCAGGTCGTGTAGCAGCGCCAGGTCGCCGATCAGCAGCGTGACGGGGTGCTCTTCGCCATCGGGGGCCGCTTCGGACCGTCCCGTGCAGACGCCCGCGGCGGTGGCGACGGTGCCGTCGATGCCGCTGGCGCCGCGGTTGGCGAAGACGGGCGTCAGCGGCGCGTCGCTGAGGCTGTCTGCGCCGGCGAAGCCATCCGCGTCGGGGCCGGGACGCGCGTAGCGGTTGAAATCGCGCACGGGCATGCTGCTGCCCAGCACGAGCGCCCCGCCGGGCGGGCGATGCCGACTCACGAGGCGCGCGACGAGTGGTTCGCTCACGGCGTCGGCCTCGGCGGCGAAGGCGTCGAGCGTGCGCGCGGCGGCTTCGTTTGCGCGCTGCCATTGGCTCTCGTCGCCGTCGCGTGGTCCCGGCGCATCGAGGCGCTCGACCAGGCCGTCGCAGAACGGCGCGACCGTGGTTTCGACGTGATCGGTCACGCGGTGGTCGGGATCGAGGCGGCGCGCGTCGGGGCGCGCGACGACGTAGGGGGCGGGGCGGTGCTCCTCGAGCATGAGGCGCAGGCGTTTCGAGACCGTGCGCCCGCCCAGGTGGATCACCGCCTCGGGCGCGCAGGCTTCGCGGAAGGCGTCGCTGACGAGCAGTTGGTCGACGTACGGCACGATGGGTCCATCGGCCGCGAGGCGCAGGCGCGAGGTGGCGTCCGGCGCGAGCGGCCAGCCCAGCGCCTCGGCCAGGCGAACGGCGGCGTGCGCGTCGGCCTCCGCGTCGAGGCGGTCGGGCGGTGCGGCGGGCACGGCGACGGGCCGCCGGGTGTACGGGCGGTCGCCCCGTCGCCGGCGCGCAGGGGCGTCAGCTTCTTGCCGTGTCTTTTCGTCTTCCCGACGGGGCGGATCGAGCGGTTTGCGAAACATGCAGTTGAGGTGCACCGGGCCGGGCGGGGAGCGGCGCGCGAAGTGCACCGCCTGGTCGGCCGTAGTAAGCAGCATCTCGGGCGCGATTTCGTCGGTCGGCGCGGGCAGATCGACGGCCCAGCGCGTGTATTTGCCGAAGATCCCCGGCTGGTCGATGGTCTGGTTGGCGCCGGTGTCACGCTTTTCGGGCGGGCGGTCGGCGGTGAGCAGAAGGATCGGCACGCCGTCGGTGTGCGCTTCGACGGCGGCGGGCAACCCGTTGGCCACCGCCGTGCCGCTGGTGGTGATCCAGCCGGCGGGGCGGCCGGTCGCACGCCCGTAGCCCAGCGCGGCGAAGGCCGAGGCGCGCTCGTCGTAGTGAAGCGTGGCCTGCGCCCGCTCGTGGCGCGCCACCGCGGCGACCAACGGCGTCGAACGCGAGCCGGGCGCGACGAAGAAGCGCCTCACCCCGCAGCGGATGAGCTCCTCGACCAGTAGGCCGGCCCAGCGGGTGTTGAGGCGAGCGGTGGACATTTTTGCAGTCGCGTTGCTTGTATACTGCGTGATGCGTGTTGCGTGATGCGTGAGGACAGCAGGCCGATTCGTTCGCGGTCAGAGATCTACCGGCAGACGCCTTTCCGAAAGGGAAACGCTTGAATCTGTTCTCAACGACCGCAGATCAGCAACCTCACGCATCACGAATCACGCATCACGGATCACGAAAAAGCGCTGTAAAGTTCCCCAGCTTCTGTTCCAGTTCGTTCCACTCGGCCTCCGGCTCAGAACCGTCCACCAGCCCGGCCCCGGCGAACAGGTCGAGCCGGTCGTCGTCGCCGTCGTTCGGGCGTCGCACCAGCCCGGAGCGGATGCCCACGGCCAGCTCGGCCGCGGGCGCGCCGCCTTCGCCCCGCCCCACCCAGCCGACGGGCGCGGCGTACCACCCTCGGTCGAAGGGCTCGCGCCGGCGAATGAACCGCTGCGCCGCCGCCGACGGGCGACCGCTCACGGCAGGGGTCGGGTGGAGCGCGCCCAGCACGTCGGCGGGCGAAACGCCGTCGCGGAGCTGCCCCCGGAAGCGGGCGTAGAGGTGGCGCCCCCGCTGGAGGGTAAGCGCGGCCGCGTCGCGCTCATCGAGCGAGGTGCACAACGGGTCGAGCGCCTCGCGGACGTAGCGCTGCACGAAGGCGTGCTCGCGGCGGTCCTTGTCGCTTTCCAGCAGCTCCCGACGGAGCGCATCGTCCGCATCGGGAGCGGAGGCGCGGGGGCGCGTGCCGGCCACCGCTTCGCTCCACACGCGGCGTCCGCGCTGGCGGAAGAGGCGCTCCGGCGAGACGCCCAGAAAGGCCCCGGCGCGGCGCGGCTGAAACAAAAACGCGAACCCGCCGGGCGCGAGCGCGCGGAGGCGCTCCAGCACAGGCACCGGATCGAGCGACTGCTCGAAGCGAAACGTCGTTCGCCGCGCGAGGACGACTTTTTGCACGGTCCCCTCGTCGATGGCGCGCAGCGCCGCCTCGACGCGCTCCTCCCAGGCCGACCGCCCGGGGTGGTCGTCGCGGCGCGTCGGGCGCGGCAGGGCTGGGTCCGCCGACGAGGACGGAGCAGGCGGCGCGAGTTGCTCGATCTCCGCCGCTACCGGCCCGGCCTTTTCGCCGGGAGCGAGGTGACAGGCGAGGCGCGCTTCACCGTCGTCATCGTCGGAGCCGTCGCGAACGCGGCGCAGCTCGAAGCGCGGGAGCACGAACGCGCCGGGGCCGAAGTGCTGCCACCCGTCAGCGGCCGCTCGCGCGCGGTCGAAGCGCACGCCGCCGTAGCAGCGCAGCGCGTCGGGCCCGGACGCCGCTTCGTCGTCGGAAGACGGCTCGTTTTGTAGCCGTTCGTCGAGGTGGGCAGGCGTCTCGAAGCGATCAGCGACGCCGGCAAACGCGCGCGCCTCGCCGCCGCGGTCCTTCCAGAACCCGCGCGGCGCCGGCTGGGCGCGAAGCCAGCCGATCAGGTCGGCATCCGACACGCCCACCTCGACGCGGCGAAAGCCTTGCCTGGCCCCCTCTTCTTCCGGACTCCGACGGCGCACCGCCCGGGCCAGCACGCGGCCGGCGCCGCGCAAGCCGTCGGACCGGTCGGCAGCAGGATCGGCACGTCGCGGCGTCGAGCCGGCGGGCATGGGGCGTGATTCGTGATGCGTGATGACAACAGGCTGAAGAGCTTGCGCCTCGCGTCTGCCAGCAACGCGATTCAGAAAGCGTGAGGTTCGAACGAATGCTCCTTCAACCTCCGTAGACGCGCAACCCTGGGGGCATCACGTTTCACGCACGACGATTCAGGCGCCACGCTAAAATCGCGCTCGCACCGCCTCCGGCGTCGCCGTCGTGCCGGCGGGGACGAGGCGGGTGGTGCTGCTCGGAGCGCGCGCGCCCTCGAAGCGGAGCGGGAGCGGGTCGGGGGCGCTGCGCTGCGCACGGTAGCGCCCGAAGGGGGTGCTCGTGTCGAAGCGGCGGCGGCGCACGTAGAGCGTCCGCCACCGGTCGGTGCTGAGCCAGGCTTCGTAGGCAGCGGGGGCCGGCAGGCCGAGGCTGATCGGCGAGGCGCCCTGGCGCAGCGTCGAAAGGTGACCGCCGCCGGGAATGTCGATGGGCGCGTAGCGCGTTTCGGCGAGCGTGCGGAGGCGCCTCCCCGAGAGCGAGTCGCTCCAGCCGGGGAAGCGGCGCGTGTCGGGGGCGACCCGCTCCCAGCGCCACTGCTCGATGTCTTGCCCGTGCAGGCGCGCCAGCCGCGAAACGGCGTCCCCGAGCAGGCGGAAGCGGCGTCGGTCTTCGCGGGCGCGCAGCGAGTCGGACGTCGCCAGCGAGTCGGTTCGGGAGCGCACGCCCGGCAGGCGGCCCGTGTCGCGTCGGTAGGCGGCGACCCACGTGTCGAAGATGGACGCGCCGATGGACGCGCCGTCGTAGGAGAAGTTCCAGTTGCGCAGATAGCGAATGGCGCGCCCGAAAAGGTCGGTACGCTCTTCGTAGGTGAAGGTGCCGCTCCGCGTACGCGAGAGCGAGTCCACGGAGGCGAGCAGGTCGGGGGCGACCCGGGCGGCCCAGGCGCTCGAATCGGCGCGCACCCACTGTTGCGGGCGGATGGGGGCGGCGGCGGCCGTGTCCGCCTCGGCGTCGAACTGCGTGAGGCGCGTCTGCACCTGTTCGGCCAGGGACGGCGTCCAGGCCGGCGTGCCGGAGGCCACGAGCCCCTCGTCGAAGCGCACGGCCCGCGCGGGCGTACCGAAGAGGGAAAAGCTACCGGAAGAGTCGGCCGTGAGGCCGCCGGCGCGCAGCAGTTGGAAGCCGGCGCTGCCCCCGCTCTCCCCCCCGCCGGGCGGTTCGCCGCCGGCCAGGGCGCGCCAGGCCGCCAGGTCGGTGACGGGCCGGAAGCCGCCCCAGCGTACCTGCCAGAGCGAGTCGGCGCGCGCAGTGTCGGGACGCGCGGTGTCGGGACGCGCGGCGGCTCCGGCTCCGGCGGTGCGCGTCGTGTCGGAGCGCAATCTCGTGGCGGGGGGATCGCTCTGCGCAGAGCCGGAGCGTGCGGGCGCGCCATCGCCCAGCAACAGGGCGTCGTCGGTGCGGCGCATGGTGACGAGGTGCTCGCTGCCGTCGGCGCCGAGGATGCGCTCATGCAGCGGCTTATCGGCGCTCGTGTCGTAGGGGGCGCGCACCACGTCGAGCGGCGGGCCGGACGGCAGGAGCGCCCAGGCGCGGCGTCCGGCGCGTCCGGCCGGCAGGAAGGGCGTGCCCGGCAGCGAAAGGGCGGCGACGTGGCCCTGGTCGCCGGGGCGTCGCAGGAGCACCGCCTGGAGCACCGGGATCGCCGACGCGCCGTAGACGTGGCGGTAAAAGAGGTGCGTCGCTTCGGGGCCGCGGGCGGCCCAGGCGGCGCTCTGGTCGAAGTCGTGCAGGTGCAGCCAGCGGCGCAGCGAGCTGTCGGCGCGCAGGAAGCGGCGGGCGGCGGGCGGGGCGCCGGGCCCGAGGCTGTCGGGCCGCGGGGGCGAGCTGGCGAGGTAGGCGTAGAGGCGCTCGATGGCCAGCGCGTGCCACGGCTCCCAGGCGTCGGGCGTTTGCTCCAGCAGCGCGAACTCGCCCCGGTTCCGCACGGCCTCGCTTCCGAGGGCCGCGTTCATGCCGTCGGCGTAGGCGCGCAGCAGCGCTTTTTGCTCACCGGGAAGATCTGTGTAGGCGCGGCGCGCCAGCTCGGCGAAGCCCAGGCGGCGCGTCAGGCGGTCGAGCCGCAGGGGGCGCTCGCCGAACCACTCGCCGAGGCGCCCGGTGGCCGTCTGGCGCCACAGCGTCACCAGCCAGGGCCGTTCGGCGCCGTGGACGTAGCCGAGCGCCGCGTAGCGGTCGCGCACCGAGTCGGCGCGGATGGTCGCCACGCCCGCGTCGTTCCAGGCGATCTCGACGGGGCGCGCGAGGCCCGGCACGCGGTCCTCGGCGGGCGGGGCGGTGCTCACGCCGTACGTGAAATACCACAGCGCCCCCCCGGCGACGATCAGTACGGCGAGCACGGCGAGGAGGGGGTAGAGCGCGCGACGCACGGCAGTCGGTGGACGAGCGGGGAACGAGTGAGACCGTTTGGGGAATATACAAAACAGGGCGGTCCGCTCAAACAGGGCCTTGTGTGCGTTTTGTAATACCCGCGTTGCAGGATTTCGCGTGGCGCGTCGAACGGGGCGCGTCGAACGTTCCCGACGCCGCGTGCGACGCAAAACGTGCGACTGCTGTGTCAATCGTCAAT
>PXTR01000025.1 GCA_003023245.1 Bacteroidetes bacterium QS_8_68_15
GGGGAACGCCCCGCGTGCGCTCGTAACGACGGTGGCGGGGCCGGGCGAGGAAGTCACGATGCACGGGGTGGGGTTGCCGCTCATCCGGGCGCAGGCGCGGGCGCTCGGGCTGCCGCTGGTGGTGATGCGTCAGCCGGAGGCGCGCGTGCCGAACGAGACGTACGAACGCCTGCTCGGGGAGACGCTCGCGCCGCTTCGCGAAGAAGGCGTCGAGCAGGTGGCGGCGGGCGACCTCTTTCTCGACGACCTGCGTGCCTACCGCGCGGAGCTGCTGCGACGGCTGGGCTTCGCGCCGCGCTTTCCGCTCTGGGAGCGCGACACGGCTCGGCTCGCGCGTCGGTTCGTCGAGGAGGGCCACCGTGCGGTGGTGTGCAGCGTGGACACGACGCAGCTCGATGCGGCCTTCGCCGGACGCTCCTACGACCGTGCGTTTCTGGACGACCTTCCGGCGACGGTGGACCCGTGCGGCGAGCGCGGGGCGTTTCACACGTTCGCCTGCGGCGGCCCGCGCTTCCGCAAGGCCGTGCCGGTGACGGTCGAAGGGGTCCATCGCGGCGAGCGAATGGCGCAAGCGCAGCTGCGACGGGCGACGTGAGGGGCGGCGGTGGTGTTTCGCTCGGCGTGCCGAACGCCCGGGAGAAACGCCGCGCTGGTGTCCCTTCGCATCTGATTATGAGGACGGTGGAGGGGCCTTGTGCGGGCGCTGCGGGCGCCGGCGAGAGAAGAAAATTAAAAGAAGCGAAAGGTTGCAGGGCTTTCGTATCTTAATAGAACCAAACCCTGGCGGGGTCGTTTAGCCGCCAAACTGCCCTCCCCGCCACCCCCGCCCCTGTTCCGTGTTTGCTCGCGAAGGATACGTCATGATCGCCGTCGCCTGCGCCGTTGGCGCGCTGCTGGCCGGAGTCGGCCTGTGGGGCGGAGGAATCTGGGGCGGCCTCTGCGTCGCGGCCGGCGTCGGCGCGGTGGCCTTTACGCTCTACTTCTTCCGCGACCCGGAGCGCATCCCGCCGCCCGGCGCGGAGGACCTGTTGCTCTCGCCCGCCGACGGCACGGTGGTGAAAGTGGTCGAGGGCGAAGAGGAACCGCTTTACCTGAACGGTGAGGCCACGCGCGTGTCGATCTTTCTGTCGCCGCTGAACGTGCACGTCAACCGCACGCCCGCCGCCGGGCAGATCGAGCACGAGCGCTACGTGCCGGGCGATTACCTGGTGGCCTGGCACCCGAAAGCCTCCACCAAAAACGAACGCTCCGAACTGGGCCTGCGCCACGCGGCGACCGGCACGAAGGTGCTCTTCAAGCAGATCGCCGGGGCCGTGGCGCGGCGCATCGTCTACCACCTCCGCGAAGGGGACCACGTAGAAGCCGGCGAGCGCTACGGCATCGTCAAGTTCGGCTCGCGCATGGACGTGCTCGTGCCCCCCTCCGCCGAGTTGCAGGTCGAGGAAGGCCAGCGCGTGCGCGGCGGCGAAAGCGTCCTCGGCCGGCTGCTGGCCTCGCCCGAACGACAGCCGTCAGCTGCTGAACAACGCGGCGGCGAGCGCCTCGAGGAAACGGCGCCGTCCGCCGCCGCCTCCTCCTCCGACGAGGACAAGGAAGAGGAAGTGCCCGCCGCTGCTGCCGATGATGCGACGGCGCGTTCGCTTTCGTAAACACGGTTTTTTCAGGGAGAGCCTTTTTGCAAAAAACGTCTTCGCAAGAACGAAGGGGAGGAGGAAGTGACCCGAGTATGCGCGGGCATTCTCTGTCGCTTTCACCCATCGCACTCGTCTTCAACTCGACCGCCGCTTTCGCACATGGACCACTCTTCATCCGGTGTCACTGAGCAAACGACCGACCGCCCGGCCTCGACCGGCGACGGCGCTTCCTCACCCAACGGCTCTGCTCCGAACAATGGATCGGCTTCAAAAAACGGGGCGACAGCGCGCAACGGAGCGACGTCGGCGGGATTGCGCGACCGGCTGAGCGCCTACCGGGCCGAGCGCCGCGAAGAGCGCGCGCCGCGTCGCCCGAAAGTGGCGGTGCCGTCGTTTTTCACCCTGCTGAATCTCTTCTGCGGGTTTCTGGCGCTCACGCAGGTGCTCGAAGCCACCCGCGGTCTCGAAGCCGGTTTCACGCGCGCCTGCTGGCTGATCGTGCTGGCGGGGCTCTTCGACGCGTTCGACGGCCTGACCGCCCGCTTGACCGACGCGCAGAGCGAGTTCGGCGTGCAGCTCGATTCGCTCAGCGACGTGGTGTCCTTCGGGGTGGCGCCGGCGTTTCTGGTGTGGGCCTACGGGCTGAGCGCCTTCGACCCGCTGGGGATGCTGGTGGCGGCGCTGCCGGCGCTCTGCGGGGCGGTCCGGCTGGCGCGCTACAACGTCGGCTTCGACGGGGAGAAAGACGACTACTTTTCGGGGCTGCCCATTCCCGCACAGGCGGTGACGCTCGTCGTGCTTATTCTCACCCTCGAGGGGGGCACCTGGTTCGGCCAGGTCGGCGGGGGCGGGAGCCTGCCGGTGCTCATCCCGGTGGTGTGCGTGCTGGCCGTGCTGATGGTCTCGAACGTGCGCTTCGGGGCGTTTCCCAAGCCGACGCCCGCCTACGCGAAGGCGCACCCGTACAAGACCGGCGCGTACGTGGTGGGGCTGGCGCTGCTGCCGTTTCTGCAGGAGCTGGCGCTGTTGCTCTTTCTGGCCGGCTACATCGCCGTCGGCATCGTCAGTAGCACCTACCGCCTCGGAGAGGCCGTGATGAATGCGCCGGTCGAGGAAGGCGAGGCGGCGGGGAAGTGACGCGTGATTCGTGATGCGTGATTCGTGATGCGTATTGCATCCCAAGAGTACTTCCTCCTTTCGGCCTCCGAAAATGGCAACCTTACGCAACACGCCCGGCCCGCCGAGGAGCAACCCGAAACCCCAGACGAGCGAAGCGCCCCGAAGGAAGTACTCCTGGGGGGCGACTCATGCACGTAAACCCGCAACCGCCGAGGGCCCATGTATAAGGCAAACATTCACGTCACGCTTCGTCCGTCCATCCTCGACCCGCAGGGCAAGGCGGTGCACCAGGCGCTTCAAAACTTGGGGCGCACGGCGGTCGACGAGGTGCGCATGGGCAAATACGTCCAGCTCTGGATCGACGAGGCCGATCGCGAGGCCGCCGAGGCGCACGCGCAGGCTGCCTGCGAGGAACTGCTGGCCAATCCCGTCATGGAAGACTTCACCATCGAACTGGAGGAAGCGCCGGAGGCCGAGGCCGCCCCGGCGTGAAGGCGCCCGCCCGGAACGCTTCTGCGTGGATACGCCCTGCGCCGATTCTTTCTGCGTCTTCTTTTGAGCGCCGCTGCCTCCGCTTTCGCGACTGCTTCGACCCGTTTCCCGTTTTTTCCATGCTCCGCACGTCCGACGCGCTTTTCGCCGGTCCGCCCGCCGACTCGCTCCCGGCCGAGCCCGAGGGAGCCGAGCCCGAGGTGGTCCCGCCCCCGGAAGAGGCCCCGCCCGAAACCGAAGACGTGCCCTTCGAGGATACCGATTACCGCCTCGACGACCCGTGGCGCGTGATTCTCTTCAACGACGAGATTCACACGTTCGAGGAGGTGATCGGCCAGTTGTGCAAGGCAACCGGCTGCACGCGCGGAGAAGCCGAAGAGCACGCCTGGGAAGTGCACTCCACCGGCAAGTCGGCCGTCTACGAGGGCGAGTTCGAGGACTGCTTCGAGGTGCAGGGCGTGCTGCGCGAGATTCAGCTCGTCACCGAGATCGAAGGCTGAGGCGATTTTCGAAGGGCCATTTTCGAATTCGAACAGGCGCGGGGTTTTGCTGCGTGCGAAGCTTACCGCGTGCAACGCCCTTCGACGGCGCCGAACGGCTCGTCAGGCCGCGGCGGGCGCATTGACGGCTTCCACGCGCGAGACCTGCGGAACCGAGCGCTTCAGGGCTTGCTCGATGCCGGCGCGCAGCGTCATCGTGCTCATCGGGCAGGAGCCGCACGCGCCCAGCAGCTCCAGTTCCACGACGTTGTCGGGCGTGACGTTAAGGAGACGCACCGATCCGCCGTCGGCCATCAGGTACGGACGGATCGTGTCGAGGGCGTCCTCGATATCGTCGTGCATTCCGTCGTCGGGAGCGTCAGAGTCGGGAGCGGCCGTGGCGTCGTCGGGCATCGTCAGGGAGGAGCGCGGGAGGCGGGGAAAGGTGGCTGCGGGTGTCCCTCAACGCAGCAGTGCGGGAAAAGATCGGAGGAGCGTTCGGTGCGCGGCGGAGGGCGCGTGGCGTTTGCTCCATGAACGGACGTTCGCGCCCTGAAAAACGCCAAGCGTCCCGTGCCAGACGCTCAGCGATAGAGAATCTCCGTCTTCTGCGTCGGGTCGTGCTCGGCGTTGCGGAGGGTCACCTGCTCGACGGCACGCTCGGCGATCTGGTCGAAGGCCTGTGCGGACCGGCTCTCCGGGTTGGCGCGGACGATGGGAAAGCCGTCGTCGGAGGTTTCGCGCACCTTTTGCTCGATGGGCACCTCGCCGAGGAAGGGCACGTCCAGCTCGGCGGCCAGCTCCTGCGCCCCGCCGCGGCCGAAGAGGTCGTACTTGCGGTCCGGCTGGTCCGGGGGCGTGAAGTAGGCCATGTTTTCGACCATCCCGACGGTCGGGACGTCGACCTTTTCGAACATGGCGACGCCTTTGCGCGCGTCCGAGAGGGCCACCGGCTGGGGGGTGGAGACGATGATCGCGCCGGTGAGCGGGATCGTCTGCACGATGGTGAGTTGAATGTCGCCGGTGCCGGGCGGGAGGTCGAGGATCAGGTACTCCAGCTCGCCCCACGCCACGTCGCCCAGAAACTGCTTGACGGCGTTCGAGACCATCGGCCCGCGCCAGATGACTGCCTTCTCCGGGTCGACCATGAAGCCCATCGAGAGGATCTTCACCCCGTGTGCCTCGATGGGGATGATCTGCCGCTCGCTGTTGACGCGCGGTTTGTGACCTTCTTTGCCGAACATGCGCGGGATCGACGGGCCGTAGATGTCGGTGTCGACGAGACCCACGTCGTAGCCGTCCTCCGCGAGCGCGACTGCGAGGTTGGCCGCGACGGTGCTCTTGCCGACCCCGCCCTTGCCGCTGGCCACGGCGATGGTGTTCTGCACGCCGCTGAGGGGCGTCTCGTGCTGTGCTCCGCCGCCGCCTCGCTCGTCTCCTCCTCCGCCCCCGGGCCCGCCGCTGACGCTGATGTCGTCGCCGAGGGAGATCATTTCGCTGTCCATCTCGATGTCGACGTCGAGGCCGCGCCCGACCTGCTCGTGCAGCACGCGCGTGCAGGCTTCCTCAGCCTGCTCGGCGAAAGGCGTGCCCGGCTCCTTCAAGACGAGCGTAAAGCGGACGCGATCCTCTTCGACCTCCAGGTTTTTCACCATGTCGAGGCGGACGATGTCCTTGCCGCGGTCGGGGTCTTCGACCTTGCTGAGCGCTTGGAGAACCTGTTCGCGCGTGGGCATTCGTTGAGTGCGGGGGTGTGGGAGTGCGGGGGTCGTCGGAGGCGGCCGCCCGCCGCGCTTATTGGGGATTTTCACCAACTGAGAGCCTGCGGTTTGGGGTTCGCCGTCCGCCGTCGAATCCGGCAGGGTTTCACGCCTGCAGCACGTCTTCGACGGCGTCGACGAACGTTCCGGCGCGGGCGAGGGCCTCCTCGGCGTCGGCGCCGGACACGGCGGGCGCGGCCGCGTAGTCGGCCTCGATGCGGTCTTCGTGCAGATCGGCGGGGATCGTGCTCATCTCGCGCGAGAGCGGGCCGCCCTCGCGGACGTAGGTTCTGAAAAAGCGGTCATGCGTGCCGCGGTGCGACTTCGCTTCGGTGCCGGCTTCGTTGAGCGCTGCCGAGGCGGCGTAGTACGTGGCGTAGTAGGCGCGGGAGACGGCGGTGCTGTGGTGGCCGAGTTTGACGAGATCTCGGGATTCCGTCAGCGCGTCGCGCGCTCGCTCGAGCAGACCTTCGGTGACTTCTTTCATGCCGTCGTCGGTGTAGGTGGGGGGCGGGGCGTGCGCCTGCAGGTGGCGGCGCAGCGGGCGGGCGTCGCCGCGGCCCAACGGAACGGCTTCCCGGCGAATGTTGCGAAACACGGGTCGGTCTTCGGTCTCGAACCGCTCTTTCGAGACGACCAGCGGCGTGACGAGCTGGCCGTAGCGCGCCATCAGGTCGGTCATGATTTCGGCGAGGGCGCCGTCTTCGGAAGCGCGGTCGCGCGGGCCGTTCAGGAGCACGAGCACGTCGACGTCGCTTTCGTCGTGGGCCTCTCGCCGTGCGCGCGAGCCGTAGAGCCAGACCGCTTCGAGGCGTTCGCCGTACAGGGCGCGCAGGCGGCGGCGCAGATCCTCCAGCAACGGTTCGAGCGCGTCTTGCTTCATTGCGCGTTCAGCACGTCTTCGACGGCTTCGACGAAGGTTTCGGCGCGGGCGACGAGCGTGTCGGCGTCGCCGGCGGAGAAGCCGGGCATCGGTTCGTAATCGGCGTCGACGCGCTTCTCTTGCAGATCGGAAAACGCGCCGCTGACCTCGCGGCTGAGCGGGCCGCCGTCGTGGACGTAGGTTTTGAAAAAGAGGTCGTGCGTGCCCTTGTGCGACTGGGCTTCCCGGCCCGCTTCGTTGAGTGCGGCAGTCGCGGCGTAGTACGCGGCGTAGTAGGCGGCAGAAATCGCAGCGTTGACATCGCTGAGATCGTGGAGGGTGTGCTGCGCGGTGCTTAGCCTCGTGCGGGCGCGTTCCAAAAGTTGCTCGGTGACTTCTTTCATACCGCTGTCGGTGTAGGTGGGGGCGGGCGCGGTCGCCTGCAGGCGGCGGCGCAGGGCGGGCGCGCCGCGCAGGCTCAGGGGCGCGGCCTCGCGGCGCACGTTGCGAAAGAGCGGCTGGTCCTGCGTATCGAAGCGCGTCTCGGCCACCAGGTGCAGATAGACGTGCTCGCGGTACGCTTCGTACATCGCTTGCCGGATCTCCGACAGCGCGTCGCGCAGCGCCCGGTCGGGTTCGCCGTCTACGACCACCAGCACGTCCACGTCGCTCTCGGGCGTGGCCTCGCCCCGCGCGTGTGAGCCGTAGAGCAGCGCCTCACGCAGCCGCTCGCCGAGCGCGGCGCGCAGGCGGCGGCGCAGATCCTTCAGCAGCGGTTCGAGCTTTTGCTTTTCCATGGTGTGCCCCGCGAACGGACCGTTCACCGAGCAGGATTCTCACGGCTTTTTCTCTCCCCCGCTCCCACGCCCCCGTGCTTCCACGCCCAGCCGCACGGCCCACCACCCGCTTTCGTTCGCTTCCTCCCGAGGCGCCAGGCTGCAGGCGGCGGCGCGGTCGAGCATGGGGGCGCGGTCGGAGGCCAGCAGGCCCGCCAGAACGACCTGCCCGCCCGGAGCGAGCCGCCGGCGAAAGGCGGGCAGCAGATCGGAGAGCGCGCCCCGGTTGATGTTGGCGAGAATGAGGTCGAAGCCGTCTTCGTCGGGGACGGCCTCGGCGAACACGCCGGCGCGCAGCTCCACGGGGCCGCCGTCTTCGGGACCGCCGTCTTTGCTTCCGGCGGCGATGCCGTTGCGGGTGAGGTTCTGCCGGGCATTGTCGAGCACGCGCGTGTCGGTATCGAACGCCAAAACGCGGGCGGCGCCGAGGCGCACGGCGGCAATGGCGAGAATGCCCGTGCCCGTTCCGGCATCGAGCACGCGCGCATCGCGCAAGTCGCCGGCCTCGTGCGCCGCGGCCAGTAAACACAGCGCCAGGCGCGTGGAGGCGTGGTGGCCAGTGCCGAAGCTCATCTCCGGATCGATGTTCAGCACAAAGCGCGCCTCGCGGCCGGCGGGCGCGTCGATGTGGGTGGGCTTGACGAGAAACGGCCCGGCGTCGATGGGCGTGAGGCCGGCTTCCCAGTGCACATTCCAGTTTTTCTCCGCCACCGGGCGGATCGTGAGCGGCCCTTCCACCTCCAGCGCGCGCAACTGCGTTTCCATCTGCTCCCGCTCGCGCTCGTCCCACCCGGCAGCGGGCACGTAGGCGCGCAGCCGCTGCTCCTCCTGCCAGAAGCGCTCGAAGCCGAAGGGCCGGAGCGCGGCGATCAGGCGTTCGTGCCGGGGTTCGGCGGCGCGGAGGGTGAGTTCGAGTGTAGAGGCAGGCACGAGGCGGGGAGCGGCTGGGAGCCGGGGCTGTAACAACAAAACGCGAAACCCTCAATCCGGAACCGTCCCGACATACAGCGAGGCGACCCCGAACGGGAAAAGTGGGCGCCAACGCGCGCTGCGAAAGCCGGCGGCGCGCAGGCGGCGCAGGAAAGCCGGGCCGTCGGGGAAGGCTTCCGCGGAGGCCGGCAAGTAGCGGTACGCCTCGGCGTCGCCGGAGACGACGCGGCCGATGCGCGGCAGCACGTGGCGCGCGTAGAGGTCGTAGAGTCGCCGAACCCCCGCCGCCCGCGGGCGGCTGAACTCCAGCACCACCAGCGCCGCACCGGGCGACAGGACGCGACGCAACTCGCGCAGGCCGGCGCCGAGGTCTTCGTAGTTGCGCACGCCGAAGGCCACGAGCGCGCCGTCGAACGCCCCCTCCTCGACAGACGAGAGCGCCGTCGCGTCGCCGCGCGCCAGCTCCACGCGCCCGCCGAGGCCGCGCCGCCGCACCTTGTGCCGCCCGCGCCGCAGCATTTCCTCGGCCAGGTCCACACCGACGACCTCGGCTTCGTCGAACGCCTCCGCCGCCCGAATCGCCAGGTCCGCCGTCCCGGTGGCCGCGTCGAGCACGCGTTCGGGCGCGCGGCCCGCGAGCGCCTCATCGAGCGCCGCGACGGCACGGCGCCGCCACCACCGGTCCACGCCGAAGCTCAGCACCCGGTTCAGCAAGTCGTAGCGCGGCGCGATGCGGTCGAACATCGCCTCGATGGCCTGCCCCTTACCCTTGATCTCGCCAATAGGAGGAGGCTTTGGTCTCTGGCCTTCGGTATCTGGTTTACTCACCGACCGGCGCGCTTGCACTCTGAAGAACTCTCAACCTTCCAACGTTCACCCTTCAACTCAACACCTGCGTGAGCTTCAGAAGCTCGTAGTCGATGGTTTTCTTTCGGCTGCCGATGCTGCCGAGGCTCGTGAGCTTGAGCTCGCCGTTGACCTGGCCGACCATGACGCTGTCGTGCCCGTCGACCGCCTCGTCGGACTGAAGCTCATCTCGTAGGTGCGAGGCCCCGCTGACGCCGCTGGCCCCTTCGGCCACCACCACGATCGAGGAGCGCGACTGCGCCGTCATCAGCGAGTGAATGCGCTCCTTCACGTCGCTGATCTCGGTGAGCGTCTCGGGAATCAGGATCAGCTCGGCCCCGCCGCCGATGCCGCTGTTGAGAGCGATAAAGCCGGCGTCGCGGCCCATCACCTCCACGAGGAACAGGCGGTCGTGCGCGTCGGCGGTGTCGCGAATGCGGTCGATGTTCTCGATGGCGGTGTTGAGCGCCGAGTCGTAGCCGATGGTCTCGTCGGTGCCGAAGAGGTCGTTGTCGATGGTGCCGGGGCAGCCGATGATCGGCACGTCATGCTCGGCGTTGAAGCGCTGTGCGCCGTTGAACGTGCCGTCTCCGCCGACGGCGACGAGCGCGTCGATCTGGGCCTCCTCGATCTGGCGAGCGGCCTCGGCGCGCCCCTCCTCTTCTCGAAAGCGCGGGCAGCGCGCGCTTTTGAGAATCGTCCCGCCCGTCTGCACGATGTTCGATACGCTGCGGTCGTCCATTTCCACGAAGTCCCCTTCGACGAGCCCCTCGAAGCCGCGCCGAATGCCGCGCACCTGCAAATCGTGCGCGATGGCCGTGCGCACGACGGCGCGCACGCAGGCGTTCATGCCGGGGGCGTCGCCGCCGCTGGTGAGGACGCCGATGCGCCGAAGAGAAAGCATGGGCGAGGCGGGTTCGGGGTTGGAGTTCGTTCAGCAAGCTACGGAGTGCGGGCACGCCCCTCAAGACGCGCGGGGGCATTTGCCGAGCTACACCGGTTCTTTCTGCGTTTTGCACGCGCGCCCGCCGCCTCGAAGCCGCCGTCGTCATCGCGCGTCGCCTGCTCCTGCGCTGGCGTCTGCCCCGGCGCTTCCGCTTGCGGCGTTGCCGAAGACAGGACGTGCAACGATGATGCCGGTCTGCGAGTCTACGCTCTTGACGTACTTCTGGAGGTCCGGCGAGATTTTGACGCCGCCGCTGGTGGAGGCGTGCAGCAGGCCGGTCGTGTCGGCCCCGGCCTTGTAGACGAGGCCGGTGTGCGTCACGTCGAGCCCCTCGATATCGGTAGCTGTCGAGATCAGGTCGCCGGCCTTGAGCTTCCCGTAGACCGCGCGGATGCTGTCCTGCGGAACGTAGTAGTAATCCATCGTGCGGTTGAGACGCTGCTCGACCTGCTTGATGCACTGAAAGAGGCTGTCGCTCTCGAGTTGCGGATACTCGCCGCGGTGAGCGCTCATGAAGCCGTAGCGCTTGTCCGGGTTGCGCCGCCCGCCGATCTGCCGGGTAATGTTTTTCAAGACGCCCTGTTCCTCGGCTTGCTTGACGAAGGCGGTGTAGTAGTGCTGGCGGTTGCAGTAGCCGACCTCGCCGTTGCGGTAGCGCAGCCGGCGCGTGTAGTCTTTATACTTGTCGTAGGAATAGCTGCCGTCGTCGACCGTGCGCGCCAGCGCCAGCACGGCTTC
>PXTR01000026.1 GCA_003023245.1 Bacteroidetes bacterium QS_8_68_15
TTTCCCGACCGTGTTCTCTTTCGAGCGTTTTCCCTTTGACGATGGATCTCTTCAACCGCGAGCGTCTCCGCAGCCTCGCCAACACCGAAGCGGACCCCTGCATTTCGTTGTTCATGCCGACGGTGCGATTTGAGTCGGAGCAGGAGCAGAACCCGATTCGCTACAAAAATCTGCTCAAGCAGGTGCGCGACGATCTGCGTGAACGCGGACTGCGCGACGACCGCACCGACGAGTTGCTCGCCGAGGCGCGCGCCAAACTGGATGACACGGCATTCTGGCGTTCGATGAGCGAGGGGCTGGCGGTGTTCATCACGCCCGGCGGGACCAACGTCTACCGCCTGCCGCTCAACTTCGAGGAACTGGCCGTCGTCAACGACCGCTTTCACTTGACGCCGCTCTTTCCGTTGATCGCCTCGAACAACCGCTATTACGTACTGGCCCTCAGTCAGAATCAGGTGAAGCTCTATCAGGGGACGCACTATGCTATTAGCGAAGTCAAGGCGACCGACATTCCCGAGAGCATCACTGAAGCGCTCGCTTTCGACGATCCTGAGCGCAGCGTGCAGGATCACACGGCCAACCGCGCGGGCCGCCGCAGGGACGCGGCTTTTCACGGACACGGCACCGACCAGGACGATGCCTCCAGCCGCCCACAAGCCGACCTCAAGCGCTTCTTCGACCAGATCGACAACGGGGTGCGCGAGGCGCTGGAGGGAGAGTCCGCTCCGCTCGTTCTGGCGGGGGTCGAGTATTACCTGCCGCTGTACCGCGAGGCCAACCGCTACGACGGGCTGATCGACGACCAGATCGCCCGCGGCAACCCCGAGCACCTCGACCCGAAGGAACTGCACGCGAACACATGGGAGATCGTCGAGCCGATCTTCTTGAAGGCCGAAGAAGCCTCGAAGGAGAACTTCCACCAGGAGCTGGGCCACGGCAACGGACTGGCGTCCGACGACCTCAACGAGATCGTGCCGGCGTCGGTCTTCAGCCGCGTAAACGACCTGTTCGTGCCCATCGGCGAGCACCGCTGGGGGCACTACGATGAAGAGGACAATACCGTTGAGTTCCATGACGGCCAGGAGTCGGGCGACGTGGACCTGCTCAATTTTGCGACGGTGCAGACCTATCTCAACGGCGGCACCGTCCACGCGCTTCAGCCGGAAAACATGCCCGAGCAGGAGCAACTGCTGGCGGCGACGTTCCGCTATCCGGCAGAGAACATGGCGGCGGCCGAGAAGAACTGAACCTCCCCAAAAGGAAGGAGGGAGGCCGTTCCATACTCGATCCCGGCTTCTCGCGCATGGTTCCTACAAAAGCGCCTGCCTCTCGCTCTCTGCTGCAGCGGGGGTTGCTAATTGCCGGCATCGTGCTGTTGGCTCTCAACCTGCGGCCGGCGCTCGCCAGCGTCGGACCGCTCGTCGGGGCCATCCGCGACGCCACGGGCCTTTCCAACGTCGCGCTCGGGCTGCTCACGACACTCCCGCTTCTGGCCTTCGGCGCGCTTTCGACGCTCACGCCGCTGGTGACGCGGCGGCTGGGCACTGAGGGCGCGCTCGCTGGTGCGCTGGTTCTCATCGGGCTGGGCACGCTCGTGCGGGCGCTGCCTTCGGTCGCGTTGCTCTTTGGCGGGACGGTGCTGCTGGGCGTGGGCATCGCCGCGGGCAACGTGCTGCTGCCCGCCCTCGTGAAACGCGACTTCCCAGAGCACTCCGGGGCCCTGACCAGCCTGTATTCGAGCGCGATGGGCGCGGGCGCGGCGGGAGCTGCCGGCGTGACGGTGCCGCTGGCCGGTGCGCTGGGGTGGCGATGGGCGCTGGGCGTATGGGCCGTCCCGGCCGTCGCGGCGCTGGTCGTGTGGCTCCCGCAACTGACGGGCCGCCGGGTGATGCCGTCGCGCAGGAGCATCGGCGCGTCGCTTCGCTCGCTCGGACGCTCTGCGCTTGCCTGGCAGGTGGCCCTCTACATGGGCTTGCAGTCGTTTACGTTCTACGTCGTGCTCGCCTGGCTGCCGGATTTGCTGCAGGCCCGCGGCCTCGGGCCGGCCGAGGCCGGTTGGATGCTCGCGCTCGCGCAGGCGGTGGGGATCGCCGGCTCGGCCGTCGTGCCGCTCTGGGCTGCACGCCGGCGCGACCAGCGGCCCGTCGTCTGGACCCTCGCGGGTCTCGAAGCAGCGGGGTTGGGCGGGCTCTTTCTGCCCGGCGCGTCACTGACCGCGCTCTGGGTCTCGCTGGTGGGGTTTATCGGGGGCGGCACGTTCGGGCTGGCGCTGCTCTTTCTCGTGGTCTGCACGCCCGACTCCGAGACGGCCACCGCGCTGTCGGGCATGGCGCAGTCGGTGGGCTACCTCATCGCAGCGGTTGGGCCGGCGCTCGTCGGCTTTTTGCACGACCTCACCGGTGGGTGGACCGTTCCGCTGCTGCTGCTCACCGCCACGATGGGAGCGAAGGCGCTCGCGGGCCTGCAGGCCGGGCGGCCCGACCAGATCCGCCCGGGCGGATGAGCACCAACGGACGGAAGGCCGCGCGACTGCTCTAATCTTACTTTACCCAAGTTGTGGACCTATCAGAAAATGTGTCATTCCGGACCCCGATCCGGAATCTCATTCGGATTGTTGGCAGCCAAACCGAGGGAGATCCGCCCCAGGAGCACTTGCTTCGCGGCGCCGCATCAAGTGGGGGATGACACGCTGGTTTGATTGGCTTTCGCCATACCTCACAACTTGGGTTACTTTCCCGACACGTTGATATGGTCGGCTGCGCTGTCGCGAAGTTTGTCGCGCTGGTGCAGGTAAATCATCGTCGTTTCCAGATTCTTGTGCCGCGCGTGGGTCTGGACCTGTTGCAGGGAAGCGCCCGACTCGATGGCGAGCGTGCAGCCGGTGTGCCGGAGCGCGTGCGCGCCGATTTCCGGCAGCCCGGCGCGTTCGGCTGTGCGGCGGACCATTTCGTAAATGGCGTTTGAGGAGATGCGCTCCCCGCGGTTGCGGTTGGAAAAGGAGCGCCAGAGCGGGCCGTCGGTGATGCCGTAGGCGTCTTTCATGTCTTCAATTGTCTGGACGACCGACGCGGGAATCTTGACGTACTGGTCCGCGCCGCCTTTCGCGCGCGGCAGGTCGAGCACCCAGTAGTGCCCGAGCGGGCGAATGTGCCCGGCGTCCATCGCCGCGGCCTCCGAACGGCGCAGGACGCAGTGCAAGAGCACCTCGATAAGCGCGCGGTCGCGCAGGGCCGCTTCGCCGGCATCGCCCGTCGCCTCGATGAGCGCTTCGGCCTGCGCGCGCGTGAGCACCGTCATCGTCTGCTCTTTGCTGCTCGACTTGCGCACGCGGCGCACGAGCTGGCGCTCGGCCGGGTTGCGTTCGACGAGTTCGAGCGCTTCGAGCCATTCGAAAAATCCGCGGACGGCAGCCAGACGCCGGCGCATCGTCGACGGCTTGCGCCCGGCGTCTTCGAGCTCTTCGAGGTGGCGATTGACGTGCATGAACGTGGCTTCGCGCGCCAGCGCGAGGGTCACGCAGTCGGTGCCGAAAAACTGCGTCAGGTCGTTGCGATAGGCGCGGCGCGTTTGCTCGCGGTCGTAGCGGCGCAAGTAGATGGGGAGCAGGTTGTCGTCGGGCGCGAATGACCGCGTGAGCTGCGCGTTGGGGGTCGAGGCGGTCGCGTTGCCGTCGTCGGTCGCTGCGACGGCGGCCGGATCGGTGTGCACGAGCGCGGCGTCCTCATGCGAAGACGAATCGTTTGCTTCGTCAGGCGAGGGGTCGGGCATCGCAGCGGGGCAGAGCCAGGAAGAAAGAAGAAGAACGGAAGCGGGCGTTTTTTATCGCTTTCACGAAAGCGACGCGCCCAGTTGTCGCAGCACGCGATTGTCGAGCAAAAGCGGCGTGGTTTCGGTGACGGTCAGCTCCGAAGCGTCCGGGTGCTCAACGTTGATGACGTAGTTGCGGCCGTGCGGCAAGACGACGGACGGCACGTCGAGCAGCGGCGCGCGACCGTTTTCGCTCAGCCAGGCCTTGCCTCGCTCGCGGGTGGAGGCGGGAGCGGGGAGCCGGTTCCAGTTACCGGGCAGACGGCTTCGGGGAAGCGTTTCCACATGGGCAGTGTCGATTTCGGCGCGGACGAAGACCATCTCGGACAAGAGATCCGCGCGTTGCACGCCAGCGACCTTCTCCAACGTGGCCGTCGCCAGGTGATCGGCAGCGTAGCTTACGCGCCGGCCGGGCGAAGCCCAGCGGCTTCCGTAGCGGAGGCCGCCTTCGCCGGAAAAAGGGTCGTCGCGGTAACGCTCATGCGTGATGCGAAAAAGAACGGTGCGGTCGGCCGTCGGCTCGTCAGCCATATCGGTTCACCTGCGGCGCTTCGACGGAGCGAACAATGGGCTCTTTCACAGCGGCGCGCCGTGTTCGATGCCACCGAGTAGCTCTTCGACGACGACCGCGCCGGGCGCGGTGAGGGCCACTTCGACCGGAGCACGTCCGTCCAGGGCGGGATTGTCGTGAGTCATCCACCAGGCGGCTTTCTCGGAGGAACCGAAAACCGACCGGCCTTGCTGGAGCAATCGTAAATAACGAAAGAGCCGTTCTGACTCGGGGAGGCCGAGCCGCTTGCCTTTGTCGCGGTAGCGCGCGAACGTGCGGCGCGGGCCCAGCACGTCGGCAACTTGTGCGTCGGAGAGCCCCAACGTCTCCTGAAGATCCGTAGCGAGAGACACGGGATACCCGTCGCGAATCTGCGCGTCGGCGGCGGTGTCGTTGGCAACGCAGACGTCGCTCCAGGCGTCGTCGGCTTGCGGAGCGGTCTTCGCAGACGCGGCGGCAGCGGCAGCCATGGTCGAAACGGCGATACGGAAAGATTGGTTAATTGGCACAATTGCAATAGACAGGCGCGCATCGGTGTTTCCAAACGCAAGCGGCCAACTGCAAAACGGCCGGAGCCGAAGCACGCCATTTTCGCTGTATTCTCTATTTGTGATAATACCACTTATCACGGGTCGAGCATACCAAAGTGTGGAATCCGTCAGATTCGCGCGTTACGATGATGAAAGCCCGGCAACTCGGCTTGGGGCCTGCTGTTGAGTACGAGGCAACATCACGCTCCGGGAAAACGCTGCTTCAATCCTCACATTGCGAGTATTGCTTCGCGTGGAAACCATCACCCGGCAGCCCTCGCCACCCGTTTTGGACAATCAGGTGGTCGAACCGCCACCCGAGACGGTAAACGTACTCGCCGGATTGAACCGGCAACGAGCGGTTCACCTTTCCAAAAACGAGCGTTACTTCGCGGATAGCTTTTCTCACCTAAATTCCTTCCTTCCTATGTCCAACAGTAGCGAACAAGAAGCCGTGGTGTCTTCCCTCAATAGGCTGTTGTCCAACGCCGTCAACGCCCGCGAGGGGTACCGCACGGCGGCCCAGAACGCTTCCGACAGTGAGTTGCAGACTTTCCTCAACAAAAAGGCGCAGGAACGCTCGACAATTGTAGCCAACCTCGAAGATCTCCTGCGCGCTTCCGGCGGCGATCCCGACGAGGTCGACACAGCGGCCGGGAAAGCCCACCGCGGCTGGATCAACGTGCGGTCCACTATCGGTGACGAAAACGCCTCCGTCATCAACGAGTGTCTTCGCGGCGAAGAGCACGCCATCAACGATTACGAGAGTGCGCTGAAAGAAGAGTCGCTCTCGCGCGACGCGCGAGACACGCTCAGCGGCCAGCTCGAAACCATCCAGGCCGTCGTCCGGGAGTTGGAGGAGCGACGTTGATCGCTGATGCGTGAGAAAACATCCAAACATTCGCCGGTGGGTTGTGAGAAAGCCGCTTGGCCCGTGTGCTCCTTGTTGGCGAGTGTACTTTGAGGACGTGCAGGTATTTATTAGTGACGGAACGCAATAACAGACATAGAGTACAAACGTGAACAGCGACGGCAACTCGCCCCGATCGGACTCCGGCCCCAACTTCCGACCGCTCGTCGTTGGCCCGTTGTACCCCAGCATCGAACGCGGCCTAAGCGCCGACCTGGCGGCCGCCCGCGCGCTCGACGGATCGGCCTATTCGGCCTGCACGGCGCACGTCGTGGCCTCCGACGGCCTCGTGACCGATGTGCTCGACGTACCGACCGATTCGGTCAGCGCGCAAATCGAGCACGTCGTGCAGATTGCCTCGCCCACTGCCGCCAAAGTGTCCGCCGTCGGTCATCCCGCCACCGTCGAGCGCGTGTTCGACCTGCTCATGGACCACCTCGACGACGGCCCGCTGGTGCTCGACCTCACGCTCAGCGGACCCAGCGGCGAAGACCTCAGCGGGCCCCGCGTCCTCGACGCTCTGGCCGAACGGTACGCCGACGCCGATCTCGTGACGCTCCGGCGCACCGACGCCGAACGCGCGGCGGGCATGGCCATTCCCAGCCTCGACGACGCCCAGGTCGCCCTCCAGCGGTTGGCGGATCTCGGGGCGCAGGCGCTGTTAATGCGGTGCGGGCGGCTCCCCACACACCACTTCGACACCGACTCCGAGCCCCCGCCCTACGCCGTCGATCTCTTCTACGACGGCGACGAATTTGCGCTCTTCGAGGCGCCTCACCTTCAGCGCCCGAACGTGCACGGCGCGTCGAGCGCGTTGCTTTTGGCGTTGCTTCACCAGTGGCGCCCCGACGCCCTCCCCGAAGCGCTGCAACACGCGAAAGCCTTCGTCACCGAGAGCCTCCGCCGCACCGACGAGAACGCCGCGGCGATCCGGCACGCCCGGCCCGAGGTGGCCGCTGCCGAGCCGTCGCAAACCGAGGCGTCTTGAGTCGCGGCAGCCGCTTGCAGCGTGGCGGTCGCGTCGTCGCCGCGACGGCTTCTCCCGACTTTTCTTTTCGCTCCCCCGCACCTATGCCCGACGCGTCTACCGTCGACGACGAAACGCTTCGCAGGCAACTTTCCCGCACGCTTGACCGGACGGACTTTTCCGATCTGGGCACCCGCTACGAAGGCAAGGTCCGCGACACGTATGCTCGGGGCGACCGCCTCGCGCTCGTCACGACTGACCGGATCAGTGCGTTCGATCACGTGCTGCCCCAGACGATTCCCTTCAAAGGGCAAATTCTCAACCAGTTGGCGGCCTACTTTTTCGAAGCAACTGCCGACGTGGTGCCCAATCACGTCGAAGCCGTTCCCGACCCCAACGTGACGGTCGCCACGCGGTGCGAACCCATTCCGCTCGAGTTCGTCGTGCGGGGATACCTCGCCGGCCACGCCTGGCGCGTGTACCAGCGCGGCGAGCGCGAGTTGTGCGGCCAGTCGCTCCCCGACGGCCTTACCGAAAGCAGCCGACTCCCCCGACCCATCCTGACGCCGGCCACCAAAGCCGAGGAAGGCCACGACGAAGACATTCCCCCGGAGGCCGCCGTCGAGCGCGGACTGATCTCCGAGTCCGACTTCGATGAGCTACGCCGCGCTGCGCTGGCGCTGTTCGAGCGCGGGAGCGAAATGGCCCGCGCGCAGGGACTGCTTCTGGTCGATACGAAGTACGAATTCGGACGCGCCCCCGACGGCACATTCCGCCTCATCGACGAGGTGCACACCCCCGACTCCTCGCGCTACTACTACGCCGACGGCTATGACGAACGCCTGCGCGACGGGCGACCCCAGCGCCAACTCTCGAAAGAGTTCGTGCGCGAATGGCTCATGGAACAGGGATTTCAGGGGAAAAAGGGACAAACGTTACCCGACATGCCGGACGCTTTTCGCACCAAAGTGAGTCGGCGATATATCGAACTGTACGAGACCGTTACCGGCAATTCGTTCTCTCCCAATTTTTCCGAAAACCCGACTGAACGTATAAAAATTCGCCTGAAAGAACTATCATTTTAGTCGGTCAAACTCTATTCGCAATAACAGAAAAAGCACCGCTTGCTCCACAACAATCGTTTCCCCGCCCATGAGCGACGACCTTCCCTTCGAAAACGACGTCGTCTTCGTCACCGGCGGCAGCAAAGGAATCGGCCAGGCTGCCGCGCACCAGTTTTCCGAACAGGGCGCGCGCGTGGCGCTCTCCAGCCGCCACCTCGACGAAGTGCGCGACGTGGCCAACGAAATTTCCGACGCTACGGACCGCGACACCCTCCCGCTCGAAGCCGACGTCTCCGATCCCGGCGCCGTCGAAGCCGCCTACGACGAAATCATCAGCCGCTACGGGCGTCTCGACGCGCTTTTCGCCAACGCCGGCGTCAACGGACGCTGGGCCCCAATCGAAGAACTCACGCTCGAAGACTGGCAACACACCCTCGACGTCAACCTGACGGGCACCTTCCTGACCGTCAAGCACGCCGTGCCGCACCTGAAGGAAACCGAAGGCGCCGTCGTCATCACCTCCTCGATCAACGGAACGCGCGACTTCTCGCTCTCCGGGGCCACCGCCTACGCCAGCTCGAAGGCGGGTCAGCAAGCGATGGCGCAGATGCTCGCCCTCGAACTCGCCCCCGACGGCGTGCGCGTCAACGTCATCTGTCCCGGCATGGTCGACACCGAGATCGAAGAAAACACCGACCGCCAGAAACTCGAGCACGTCCGCTACTCCGCCGAATACCCCGAGGGCAAAGTGCCGCTGACCCACGGCGATCCCGGCGACCCCGACGATGTGGCCGAGCTCGTCACCTTCCTCGCCTCCGACCGCGCGGACCTGATTACCGGCTCCCCCGTCTGGATCGACGGCGCGCAGTCGCTTTTGGTCGGGTGAAGCGATGAAGTCAGTTCTCCGGACCTATCCTTCGTCGAGCGCGCGCTGCACGGCTTCGAAGTCTGGCTGCTGTCCCGCATCGTCGAGTACCTCCGCGTAGCGCACCGTCCCATCCGTCCCAACGACGAAAGCCGCGCGCTTGGCGATGCGCGAAAAGCCCGCTTCGAGAAAAGAATCGTACTTGGCTCCGTACATGGCGCTCACATCGGCGTCGTGGTCGCTGAGGAGCGGGATGCTCAGTCCGTTCGCGCGCCGGAACTCCGCCAGCGCCGGCGGCGCATCCGTCGAAATGCCGACGACCTGCGCTCCGGCGAAGTCCTCCTCCAACCGGTCGCTTACCATGCACAGTTCGTCGGTGCACACGCTCGTGAACGCGCCTGGGAAAAACAAGAGCACGACCGGCTCGCCCTGATGGTCGGAGAGACGAAAGGGCTCCATTTCATCGGAGTATAGCGTGAAATCGGGGGCCTGCCGGCCCGTCTGGATGGACATACGGTCTGTCTGGAGGATGGGATGAGTGGGTTTCGCGTAGTCGTATCGAAGAGCGCTTCCGGTACGTGCTCTACCGGAACTGAATGGCGCGCACGGGGTCGAGCCGGGCGGCGGCGCGGGCCGGCACGTAGGACGCTGCTGCGCACAGCGCCACCGCCACGACCGATACGAGAACGAAGTCGAGCGCGCGCAGTTCGACCGGCGCGGTGGTCATGTAGTACGCCTCGGCCGGGAGCGGGATCAGTTCGTAGCGTTTTTGCAAAAGGCCCAGCGCCAGAGCGAGGAGCGCCCCCAGCGCCGTCCCCACCATTCCGATCAGAAGCCCCAGCCCCACGAACAGGCGCTGGATGCCCGTTCCCGACGCTCCCAGACTGCGGAGAACGCCCATCTCGCGCGTCTTCTCGACCATCAGCATGAGAAGCGTGCTGATGATGTTGAACGCAGCTACCAGAATGATGACCCCGATCACCAGCGGGGTGATGCTCTCCTGGAGATTGACCCAGGCGAAGAGGCCGCTGAACACCTGGTAGACCGTCGCCGCCCCGACGGGGAAATCGAACCGCTCCTGGATCTGCGCGGCCACCGAGTCGGCGCGTGTGACGCGGTCGAGCGTGAGGTCGAGGCGCGTGACTTCGCCCGCGGCGGCGCCCGTCAGCTCGCGCGCCGCGTCGAGGCCGGTGAAGACGTAGAGGTCGTCGAAGTCTGCCAGCGACGTTTCGAAGACGCCGGTGATGCGAAACTGCTTTACGCGCGGGGCCTGCATCGCCGCCGCGGCCCCGCCCGCCGTCAGCCCGCCGCTCGCTGATGTCGCCGCCTCGTCCGGCATCGAGAAGATCGTCACCACATCGCCGACGGCCAGCCCCAGACGCTGCGCCAGCGTCGCCCCCACGACCGCACCGGGATGCCCCGCCGAGTCCGCTGCAAAGCTGAAGGCGCCCGACGTCACGCGCTCTTCCAGGTAGCCGGGCGGGGCGCGCGTGCCCCAGAGCGCCACCCCGTCGATCTGGCTGCGCGAGTGGCGCAGGATGACGAACCGCTCGACCACCGGCGCCACGCGCTCGACGTGGTCCAGCGACGCGAGCTGCGTGCGGAGGCTGTCGGCCTGCCCGAGCGGTTCGCCCAGCAGGCTGCGCACCTGCACGTGCGCTCCGAAGCCGGTGATCTTCTCTTCGATCTCGCTGGAAAAGCCCCGCACGATGGCCAGCGCCAGCAGAAGCGCCGCCACCCCCACCGCCACGCCTCCGATGGAGACATACGTGATAAACCGCAAAAAGCCGCGCCCTTCGCCCGCGCGTCCCTCCGCCCCGCGCAGATAGCGCCACGCCATGAATCGTTCGAAACGCATGGCGTTCTGGGTTGAACGTTCAACGTTGAACGTCGGTGCTACCGTCGCCCATTTCCGAAAACTTGCTGGCTTGCCGGATGTTCGTTCCGCTCTGGAAAAGCGCGGAAACTGCTCACACCGCATCGGTACAACGGTGAGCGGAAGCTTATTGAAAAACCTTCAACTTTCTACTTTCATCGTTTAACTCCCCCGCCATGAACAACAGCATCGCCCGAACGCCCCCGCCTGAGAACGAACCGGTCCGCTCCTACGCGCCCGGCTCTGCGGAACGCGCCTCCCTCCAGGCGCGCCTGGCCGAGATGAAGCAGGACGCTCCCGTCGAAATTCCCGCCCTCATCGGCGGCGAGGAGGTGCGCACCGGCGAGACGACCGAGCTGCACGCGCCCCACGAGCACCGCCGCGTCCTCGCGCAGGTGCACCACGCCGACAGCGAGACCACGAAGCGCGCCATCGAAGCGGCCCTCGAAGCGCGCCACGAGTGGATGCAGATGCCGTGGACCGAGCGTGCCGCCGTCTTTCTGCGCGCGGCGGACCTGCTGGCCGGCCCGTGGCGCGACACGATCAACGCCGCCTCCATGCTGGGCCAGTCCAAAAATGCGCACCAGGCCGAGATCGACGCCGCGTGCGAGTTTATCGACTTCATCCGCTTCAATGTGCACTACATGCGGCAAATCTACGCCGACCAGCCGCGTTCTTCAGACGGCGTCTGGAACCGGATGCAATACCGTCCGCTCGAAGGGTTCGTCCTGGCGATTACGCCGTTCAACTTTACCTCCATTCAGGGCAATCTCCCCACCGCCCCGGCGCTGATGGGCAACGTCGCGCTCTGGAAGCCGTCGCTGACCTCGACGTATTCCGCCTACTACACGTACCGGCTTTTCGAAGAAGCGGGGCTGCCGCCCGGCGTGCTGAACGTGCTCCCCGGCGAAGGCGCGCCCGTCGGCGACACGGCGCTGGCGTCCGAGCACTTCGCGGGCCTGCACTTCACTGGTTCGACGGCCACGTTCGAGCACCTTTGGCGGGAGATCGGCCAGAACATTTCCCACTACAACACCTATCCGCGCATCGTCGGGGAAACCGGCGGCAAGGACTTCATCGTCGCCCACGCCTCCGCCGATCCCGACGAGGTCGCCACCGCCATCGTGCGCGGCTCGTTCGAGTTTCAGGGCCAGAAGTGCTCCGCCGCCTCGCGAATGTACCTGCCCCGCTCGCTGTGGCCGGACATCGAAGCCTCGCTGAACCGCCAACTCGGCGAGCTAAGCGTCGGCCCGCCGGAAGACTTCACCCACTTCATCAACGCGGTGATCGACGAGGATGCCTTCGAAAAGATCACCGGCTACATCGACCACGCCAGACGCGACGACGCAGCCGAAATCGTCTTCGGCGGTGATTACGACGACACCGAGGGCTACTTCATCGAGCCGACCGTGGTGAACGTGGACGACCCTCAGTACCGCGCGATGCAGGAGGAGATTTTCGGCCCCGTCGCCCCGGTCTACGTCTACGACGATGACGACTTCTCAAGCGTGCTCGATCTGGTGGACGAGACCTCGCCCTACGGTCTCACCGGCGCGATCTTCGGCTACGACCGGGCGGCCGTCGACGAAGCGCAAGAGCGGCTGTCGGGGGCGGCCGGCAACTTCTACATCAACGACAAGCCTACCGGAGCCGTCGTCGGCCAGCAGCCCTTCGGCGGCGCGCGCAAATCGGGCACCAACGACAAGGCCGGCTCGAAGATGAACCTGATGCGCTGGGCCTCCCCGCGCGCGATCAAGGAAAACCTCAACCCGCCGTCGCACTACGGCTACGCCTTTCACCAACCCGACGGCGAATGTGATGCGTGACACGTGATGCGTGAGGCTGCTCGTCTGCGGAGCCCGAAAAGAAGTCGAGCGGAAACGCCCTCGGACTGGTTTCAGCCGGTAGAGCAAACGGGAAACGAGAGAGGGTGACGTCATCACGTATCACGCAACACGCATCAGCCCCATGCCCCACACAACCACGCAGGACGAGGCAAAAACGGAAGCGAAGGCCCCCGCACTCTGCTTCCGAAGCACCGCTCATCCCGGCGACGCGTCCGCCGCGGCGGTGTACAGCCGCGCGATGGTGCGTCCGCTGGGCGCGGCACTCACGCCGGTCATGCTGGCGACGCTGGCGGCGGTCTTGGCCGGGCAGCGCATCTGGCCGCAGTTTGTCTGGGGCATGGGGTTGGCGCTGACGGCCGCGTGGAGCTGGGCGCGCTTTCAGCTGAGCCGCACGCTCGCAGAAGTGCAGGTGCGCGCCGACCGCCGCACTGCCGCCATGCGCTCGGTGCGCGACGTGGTGCGCAGCGCCGATCCCGAGTGGCGCCGCCTCGTGCGCGTGCGGACCGAGCGCGTGCCACCCGCTCTGCGCCTGCACCTCGGCGACACGTCGCACCGCCTGCTCACGCACCGCTGGCCGCAGGCCGACGAATTGCGCAAAGCGCTGCGACAAAACTCGGGGCCCGCTGATGAACCGTAGGAGAAGGATGCATCATGGCACGGCTCTGCGTTACGTTCTTCACGAATGACGAAATGCAATAACAGACAAAGCAGCCCAAAAGAGCGGCGAGCGCCCCGTTTGCAGGACGCTCGCCGCTTTCGCATTGCTACGACGAAACGGAGGCGTGCGTGTCACTCCTCCTGCCCTTCTTCGTCCAGCAGCGGCTTGCGCGAAAGACGCAGCTTGCCGTCGCCGCGCACCTCCAGTAGCTTCACCTCGATGCGGTCGCCCACCGAGAGGTAGTCCTCCACTTCCTCGACGTACCCGTGGTCGATCTCGCTGATGTGCAAGAGGCCGTCCTTGTTCGGCATGATCTCCACAAACGCCCCGAAGCCGACGATCTTGCGCACCGTGCCCTCGTAGATCGCGCCCTCCTCCGGCTCGGCAACGATTTCCTTGATCTGATCGAGCGCCGCCTGCGCGTCGTGCTGGTTGGTGGCCGCCACGATGACCTCGCCGACCCCGCCCTCGTCGTTGACGGTGATCTCGGTGTTGGTCTCGCTCTGCAACCCCTTGATGACCTTGCCGCCCGGCCCGATCACGTCGCCGATGTGGTCGGCGTCGATGGTGATGCGGGTGAGGCGCGGCGCGTA